>JBCCWM010000049.1:0-16487 GCA_039193505.1 Pseudomonadota bacterium
CACCCAGATCGACGGCATGGCCGACCTCGACGCCGAGCAAGGACCCACAGCCCAAACCAAACCGCACCCCATCCCCAAAGCTGCCCGAACCGACGACCCCCCGCGGCACATCGGATCTAAACCTCAGCGACGGACGTGATCACGCGGCATGCGGGCAACTCCCCCGCGATGCTTCTGTTAGCGATCAGAGCCCCGGTGCCGCGGCAGCGCTCGTTCGTCGCGGCCAGGATCCGCCTTCGCTCTCCGCCGGACGGTCCATGGATCACCATCGGGTCGGTCGCGGAGCCTCGGGCAGCGGCGCCTTCGCCGCGCGCGCCGCCGCGTCGTCTCTTCAGGGGTCCGAGAGAGTATCCTGCGGTCCACCTGTTCGAGCGTCGCGTCGATCCGGCGACAGCGAAACCGGCGCTCCTCGGCAGCGTTGTCCCGTGTCGCAGCCCGAACACCCACTTTGTCCGAACAGCGGTGGCGTCGGACCGGCTGGGGTCGAGGCCCGCCTGCCGAAGGGCCCCGCAGTGCGAGATCGGGTGGTGTCATGTCGCCGTTCGAGCGAGCGCTCTGCGGGCGTCGTAAGGTTTTCCGGACGGAGGCGCACAGCACCGCATCCGCCAGCATGTGTTCGACCGTTGCAGTCTCGTCCTCGGGCGATCTGCGCGTGGAGGCATCCGGTCCCCAACAAGGGGGCCGTGCCAGGGCAGAGCCCATGCGTGCGGCTCATGTCAGCCTCGGCGTCCCGGGTTCCTGCTCTTGGTCGTCTCGACGGAGTTCAATGGTGGCAAGTGCACGACGTAATCATAAGAGGACTGCGGCGCCCGCCAATGCTGGCTTCGGTCGCGGCCGGACCGTCCCCGTGACCGGCCTGCCTTATCTCCCAGGTTGCCTGTCTCCGGGAAGCGCGCTGCCGCGGCGTGGGCTTTTCTTGCGCAGAGGCGGTCCGAAGAAACGTTCGACAGTTTTCAGCCTTCGGAGTGGCTGAGGCGGGCCCTCGATCAAGGCGAGTGGCCGCCGCTTGGGTTTTCAACGTCGGATCACCGTCCGTTCCCGCCGGGTGTCGTCACCGCGGGCACCGTTTTGACGTCTCTGTCGTCGATGGACCCAGAGAGGGGCTCCGGTCCGCAAGTTTCACAACAGCTCTCTCCTTGCCCGGAAAGACACATCGGATTTTTGCAGCACACAAGATCGTGCGCGGAGTTGGCAGAGCCGAAAACAGAGTCTAGCGTGGCGCAAAGGGTCTGAGGAGGGATTTTTCATGCTCAATCAACGCGCTCTCAAGTCACTGGCCGTCGCTGGCGCGGTCAGCGTCCTTGGCACGGCCGCGGTCGCGCAAGACAGAAGCGATTGGCCGGAGTCGTTCTCTGTCGGGACAGCCAGCCAAGGCGGCACATACTTCGTCTATGGTGCCGGGTGGACCAACATGGTCTCCGAGGCTTTGGACATTCCGGGCGGGACAGAAGTCACCGGCGGTCCGGTGCAAAACGCGGCACTGGTTCAGACGGGTGATCTGGATATGGGGATGGTCACCATGGGGCCAGCCTTCGATGCACTGAACGGGAACAGCGCTTTGGCGCCGGGCCTGAAGCACGATCAGATCCGCGCGATTTTCCCGATGTATAAAACCGGGTTTCATGCTGTTGCCTTGGCGAGTTCCGGCATCACCAGCTTTGCAGAGATCCCCGATGGCACAGTTGTCGGAGTCGGCCCGGCCGGTGGCACGCCCGGAACGTACTGGCCGCGTATCCTCGAAGGCATGGGCAAGGATGTCGAACTCCGCAACGGCGGCGCTGCGGACCTGGCAGGTCAGCTTCAGGACGGATTGATCGACGTCTATACGTGGGCAGGCGGTTTGCCGTACCCGGCATTCAGCCAGCTCGATGCGCAAACGGACGTTGTCTATTTCGGGTTTACGCCGGAGGAACAGGCGGCCGTCATCGGGTCGCAGCCGGTCGCGGAGTTTACAATTCCCGGTGGGACGTATCCGTCCCTGAGTGAGGATCAGTTGAGCGTGTCGATGTGGAATTTCGCCATAGCGCATGCCGACCTGCCCGAGAGCTTCGTCTATGCCGTGGTCGACACGGTGATGAGCAACAATCCTCAAATGCTGGAAATCCACAAAGCAGCGACCGAGACTCTGCCGGAGAACTTCGACAAGAACACGTTCCTCCCCTGGCACCCGGGCGCGGTTCGGTGGTTCGAGGAGAACGGGTTCGACATTCCGGCGGACCTCCGCGGCTAGTGCCGCACCGCTTCTGAAGAGAAACAGCACCCCGCGCCCTGCGCGGGGTTTTCGCGCATTTTCGGATCTGAAGAAATCGATGTCTGACCTGCAAACGTCTTCGGTCGGTGCAAATGACGGGGAAGAGGCCAAGGCGGCCGACACCTCGCATGCGCTGATTGCACGTGTTGGCTTTTTGCTCTGCGCGATTTACGCAGGTTGGCATCTCTACGTCTTGAACATCGCTCCTTTAGAGACGTGGACCTTCCGCATCATGCACATCGCAGGTGCCTTGGTTCTGGGCTTCGGGCTGAGCGCATCGCTCTCCGTGAAGCCCTCCGTCGATCGTGAAACCGGCGCTTTGCCGGTCTGGCTCGGCCTGGTTTCGATCGGATCGGTCGGTCTCGCCGGGGCATCGCTGCTTGCGGCAATCGCGTTTCTGGAGCCGGGCCAGACTGCGCCCCCTGGCTGGACACTGGTCGCCTTTGGCTGGGCGCTCTCCGGCGGCACGGTGCTGGCGATCATCACGGCATGGTTCTTTCCGGCGAGAAGAGATTCCGTTCCCCTGCACGACATCGCGCTGATCGTCGCAAGTTTGGTCAGTTGCGGGTTCATCCTGTTCAGTCTCGACACGCTCTCCCTGCGCCTGCGAGCGGGGACACCCTTCGCCGATCCAAACAATGCTTGGGCGGCGTTCGTCATCGTCACTCTCATCTGCGAGTTGACCCGCCGTATTGCAGGGCTGGCTCTGGTCGTGATCGCCGTGACCTTCATCGGATACGCGTTTGTGGGTCCGTGGCTGCCCGGTTTCCTCCAGCACGGCGGGTATGACGCGAAGCGCTTCTTCTCCTACGTTTTCACCGACAACGGCGTCCTTGGCCCCACAACCGCCGTGTCTTCGACGATCATCATCCTCTTCATTGTGTTCGCGGCCTTTCTGCAGAGCTCGAAAGTCGGCGACTACTTTGTCAATTTCTCCTTCGCCGCGGCGGGGCGCGCGCGGGGTGGGCCCGCAAAGGTGTCGGTTCTCGCGTCGGGATTGATGGGGATGATCAACGGCACCTCTGCCGGCAATGTTGTGTCGACGGGCTCGCTCACGATTCCGCTGATGAAGAAGGTCGGATACAAACCGCAATCCGCTGGCGCAATCGAGGCCGCGGCCTCAACCGGCGGTCAGATCATGCCGCCGATCATGGGGGCCGGCGCCTTTATCATGGCCGAGATCACCGGCATTCCCTACACCGACCTCGTGATCGCCGCGATCATTCCCGCGATCCTCTATTTCTGCTCGATCTACTTCATGGTGGATTTCGAGGCCTCGCGCACCGGCATGCGGGGCATGCGCCCGGAAGAATTGCCGAAGTTCAGGCAGCTCCTCCGCCAAGTGTATCTCTTTGTCCCGATCATCATCCTGATCGGGGCGCTCTTCAACGGCTACTCCGTCATTCGGGCCGGGACGCTGGCCATCGGCGCCGCTGCCGTCGTGAGCTGGCTGACCCCGTTCCGGATGGGGCCGCGAGAGGTCTATGAGGCGCTTGGAAATGGCGGGCGCATGTCGCTCCAGATCATCACGGTCTGTGCCTGTGCCGGGTTGATCGTCGGAGTGATCTCGCTGACCGGTGTGGGCGCGCGGTTTTCGAACCTCCTCTTCGATCTGGCGCAGCAGAGCCGATTGCTGGCGCTGATCTTTGCGATGATCATTTCGGTCATTCTGGGAATGGGCATGCCGACCACGGCCGCTTATGCAGTTGCCGCCTCCGTCGTGGCCCCCGGTTTGATCCAGATTGGCATCCCGCCGCTGGTCTCCCATTTCTTCGTGTTTTACTTCGCCGTCGTCTCTGCGATCACCCCGCCGGTCGCCCTGGCCGCCTATGCCGGTGCCGCCATCGCCGGGTCGGAGCCGATGCGCACCTCGATTGCGAGCTTCAACGTCGGTCTTGCGGCCTTCATCGTTCCGTTCATGTTCGTCTACAGCCCAGGCCTCTTGATGGAGGCCCCCTGGCTCACGATTGCGCGCAACCTCGTCACGGCGCTCCTGGGCGTCTACTTGCTGGCCGCCGCCGTCCAAGGGTGGTTCTTCGGCCCGGCAAACAAGCTGGTCCGCGGCCTGCTGTTACTTGGCGCGATCAGCATGATTTCCGGGGACTGGCGCACGGACCTCATTGGCCTCGCCTGTGCAGCGGCTCTTTACTTCTGGAACAAGCGTGTGGCCGCGGCTGCTTGATCAGGGAGAAGGTTTGTTCCTTTGGGCCGAAGCGCACTGGATGGCCTTGGAGTAAACCTTGGTGGTTTGAATTGCATAGGTGGGTGAAACCTGACCTTTAGTATGAATTGGATAGTTTTCTTGCTTGTCTGATTTATGTCCAGCCGAACGAGGAACTGTGCTCTGAACAGCCGTTGAGCATCGCTCAACCGAGCCACACTTTCAACGCGAGCCTCGGCTCAGTGCGCGTGAACCATCTTGGGGACGACAGAACTCATGTCCCGCTGTGCCCCACCGAGCGCGACACGCGCCGCGACGCCCGCCGGCGAAGCGGACGACCTACCCCCACAAACCGGCCCGAAGTGTCTTCGTCGGTGAGGGCGTGGGCCGGGATCTCGCCTGTCCGCTTGGGTGACCCGATGCGTTCGAACGCCGCCGTTCTGAGTGGGCGATTGACCTGCGAGCGATGGGCGGCAGGCGCTCTGAGGCTGAAGAGATTGGGAATGATGATACCTGCACGCATCGACCGTGAGCCTCATTGGGGCGCCCCAATCGGGCGCTGGCGGCGAGATCGGCGCGCACCTGTTGGCAGAGGACTTGATCGAGCAGGGATGCCGGGCGGGCTCGCCCTCGCGGTCGTCCGTGGCGGTGGACGCCCTCTGGACGCAGCGGCGCGACCAGCCGGATCATACGCTGCGGAAGCTGATCTCCCGACACTGAGTGCCGAAGGTTTTGGCGGTTTCGGCGGCATGTCACACGCGCTCAGTGCCGACCGGGAGCGTGCCGGGAGGCGGGATGGCGGTCTGTGGCGGTGGTCGTGGCGGTCGCGCGTCTCTAGTGCCGGCCGTCGTGGGTGCTCTGCTATGCGCCGCCCCGTGCGCGATGACGGGGCGGGGTCTGTCTCCGGCGCATCTGACCAGTGGATCGGGTCCGAGAGGCCTCGGTCGCGGTCCGGCCCGCCGTTCTTTGTCGTCGCGGTGGGGGTGCTTGTCCAGTGAGCGCGGCGCTCCGGCGGAGGCGCATCCGCGGTCTCATCCGTGCACCGAGGCCCACCTATGCGGCGGACCGGTCGCGTTTCGGCTCGGCTGAGGGGACAGCTCTACTTGGCCTGATCTCGGTACTCTCGCGCCAGGATGCGCATGATGACGTCGTCATGCCAGTCCTCGCCGATGCGAACGCGCTCGCGCGCGTCTTCCACAAAGCCGCAGGCAAGATAGCAGCGTATCGCGCGTTCGTTGAAGTCGAGCACCCGAAGATCGATCCTGTGCAAGCCGAGCGTCCCGAACGCGTGCGAGAGAACGAGCTTGATCGCCTCGCGCCCGAGGCCTTTCCCAAGCTGCGAAACGTCGTAGAGCCCGGTCGCCAAGCGCGCGCGGCCGGCCTCCGGATCAAGGTCGTCGAGACGCGCCTCGCCCAACAAACGCCCCGCGACCTCCACTGCCCAGGAGTGGGGATGTGCCAGGTTCCGCTCAACCCAATGACGGGCCTCCTTCTCCGCATAGGGCGGAAGCCCGTCCGGGTCGCCCCCGAAGCTTCGCACGATCTCCGCCGATCGTCCAAGGGCCAGCCGTTCGGCGCTGTCCGAAGGACGGAAGGGCCGCAGGCGAACGCGGCGGCCCTCGAGCACTGGGACGTCTTGGGTCATGGGGAACAGTGGCATGCTGCCAGTCGAATGGCCATGCAAGAGCGGCGCTTAGCGCGCGAGCGGCGAGCGCTCACGTCCTCCCGCGGCTGTTTCGTGGGGGCCGTGTGCTTCGGGTGTCCTCGGGTTTGGCGCTGAGGCAACGCAGTCTGCTCTCCATCGTCAAGTGCTCCGGAACCAACCGCACCGGGCTTGCTGGGGAAGCGAGTGGCGTCCGTAGGCCTCCGGCCCTGGCCCGGTTGAGCCGATCTGGTTGCTGGCAAGCTGCGCCCACAGCCTGGTGGAGACGTCCGGGTGGAGCATCTTCGGGTCGCAGATTCAGCGCTCACGCGGGGGGCGCATCCGGGTTCAAATTGGACAGGCTTTCGCGCATTGCTTTGAAGACTTAGCGTCTCATCCCTGACGGTGGCAGAGACACGGGCGGCCGTCTGGCAGAGGAGATCACGGAGCCGCGGCTTGCGGTCATTTGCGGCTTTGAGAGGGCGAGGTTGCGGGTGGTCTCGGCAATCTCGAGTGCGTTTTGGGCGCAGCAAGCGTTTCCGCTAGGCGATCAGGGCGATGGTCCAGGCGTGGGGACGATGCATCGCGGAACAGAGCCTTGGCGCATTGGTCGGGCTGCGGATGCGCCTCCATCGGCAGTGCACGCTGCGGAAGTTCAGCGAGCCATGCCACTGTCCGGACCCCGCGGGCAAAGAACCGTGTGACCAGTTGGCCGGACCGTGGCTCAGGTCTGATTGAGCATGGGGGTGTGCATGGCGGAGAGCTTATTGATTGCACTGTGTTGTACATAAACGCAGATGCGTTCGAGGATGGCACTCACCGGGCTGGATCTTGTGCCACGCGCTGATCATCGGCGACGCCCCTGATGGTTTGCGGGCTCGGCCTCCGGTCAACACTGCCGACGGTCGGATTGGGGGGGCGGTCGCGACTGGTGGGATCGCGGCGACTGGCATCCGAAACACGCGGCCATCGGGGTCTCTGCTGCCCAAGGCCGAGCCCGGGCACGCGCCTCGACGGCGGTGAGCGCGACTGCCATGCCGTCGACATCGTGGTGCAGGGTTGCTTGGGTTGGGACAGACGGACGCGACGTGGAGAACGGTGCTCCGCTGAAACCGCCATGGCCCGTCTTAAGCACCGCGGCGGGACCACTCTTCGGGCCTGTGCCATCGGCGCTCTGTGTCGGGAGAAGAGTGTTAGCGTCTGGGCTGCGCGCAAGGCGATCTGCCACGGGCAACCTGTGGGGCAAGTCCGGTCTCGATGGGCCAAGGTTGACGAGGAGCCGGTTCACCTGCCAATGCCGCACGCGGCTGGCGTGGCGTGGTGAACTCCGAGCGAAGCGTGCGGCTGGTGGCACGAAGACCGGCCAACCTGATGCGGCCTCAGCCGAAGATGTAGCCGATGCCCCGCACGGTCCTGATCACCTCGGGCTTGGTGGGGTTTGCCTCGATCTTGCGGCGGATGCGGGAGATGCGGAGATCGATGGAGCGGTCGAAGGGTTCCCACCCGCGGTCATGCGCCTGTTCCAGAAGTTGATCGCGGTTGAGCGTGCGTCCGCGGTTCTGGGCGAAGACCCGGAGGAGGCTGAACTCCATCGCCGTGATCGCAATCTCGGACCCATCGGCCCGGTAGAGCCGCGCGGCGTCGAGGTCGAGGTGGCATGTCCCGAAGGCGACGGTTCCGGTGATGCGCTCGGCCGCGGTCTCTTCGGTCTTTCGGATCTCGCTCCGCCTGATTGCGGCGCGAACGCGCGCCTGAAGCTCCCGCAGATCGACCGGCTTCACGAGGTAGTCGTCGGCGCCGAATTCGAGGCCGAGGACCTTGTCCACCACATCGCCGGCGGCGGTCAGCATCATGACTGGGATCTGCGAGGACTGTCGCAGCTCCCGGAGCGCGGTCAGACCGTCGGTGCCGGGCATGCGTACATCGAGGATGATCAGATCGGGCGAGACCTCGCCCAATCGCGCGCGCAACGCCTCGGCATCGGCCGCTTCGACCACGTCATACCCGGTCTCGGACAGGTGGTCCTTGAGGAGCCTGCGGAGCGGCGCCTCATCGTCGCAAATCAGAATGGTGCCGCTCATGGGTCGATCTCCGCGCTTTCCGTGGATCTGGCGAGAAGGCTCAGAAGCTCCCCCCGCACGATCGGTTTTTCGATGTAGGGCCGCTGGCAGGTGGCGAAAAAGCGTTGGACATGCGCGCTCATCGCGTCGCCGGTGATAAAGCCCATACGCCGCGCCGTGGCGGGGGAGATCACGCGCATCGCCTTGTAGAACGCCTCCCCATCCATGTCGGGCATCTTGAAATCGCTGAGAACCGCGTCGAAGGACCGGCCTTCGACCAGGTGGAGCGCGTGGCGCGGGCTGGTGGTGGTCGTGACGGCCAGACCCTCTTCGGTCAGGATGTCGGAGACGAGCTGCGCCACACCGGCCTCGTCATCTACAACGAGAACCGTTTTCACATGGCGGGCCCGTGTCTGGGGGTCCGATGCTCCAAGCGTGTCGGCGTCGCGGCCTGCCGATTTCAGCCGCAACGAAAAACAGGTGCCGTCCTCTGGGGTCGAGCGCACGTTGAGCGCTCCCTCGTGGCTCGCGACGATGCGGTGGCTGAAGGCGAGGCCGATCCCGGTGCCCTCGCCGACATCCTTGGTGGTGAAGAACGGCTCGAAGATGCGGCCCTGGATCTCGGCCGGGATTCCGGGGCCGTTGTCCTTGACGCAGAGCACGGTCCCGTCCGTGTCGGCATCATAGGCGCTGCTGAGCGTGATGCGCCCGCCCGCCCGTTGCGGCTCCACCGCGTGGCCTGCGTTGATGATGAGGTTGGAGAGGACCTGTGCCAACTGATCGAAGTCGCCGCTGACAGCCGGAACCTCGGCGTCGAGCTCGGTCACGACCTCGGTCCCGTTGGACTTCAGGCTGTAGCTGCAGACCTCGAGCGCGGTCAGCGCGACCTCGTTGATCGAGCAGCGCTCGATCTTCATCGGACGCTGCCGCGCCATCGCGAGGAAGGTGCGCACGATCTTGGCCGCACGCTCGGCCGATTGACAGATCAGGTCGATCCGCTCGGCGAGGATCGGCTCCTCAACCTTGCCCTGCAACATCTGGCTGTAGCCGAAGATCACGGAGAGGGGGTTGTTCAGCTCATGCGCCACGCCGGCCAGAAGCTCGCCCAAGGCGGAGAGCTTTTCGTTCTGGTGCGAGATCTCGCGCTGCTCGGCCAGGGCCTCCTCGGCGCGGGTCTGCTCGGTGATGTCGCGGTAGGAGAGAAGAAACCCGCCGAGGGCCGTTTTGCTCGAGCTGCCGAGAAAGAGCTTCCCGTCGGCGGTGGTCAGCGGAAAGTCCCGCCCGTAGGTCGAGATGAAGGCCAGTCCCTTCCGGTGCAGGTCCTCCTTCGTCACCCCCTCCGGCAGAAGATAGTAGCCGGAGTTGATGTTGCGCCAAAAGATCTCCTCCGCCGGCTCCCCGGGTCGTGGCGCGCGCCCTTTGCTTCCGAACATCCGAAACCACGCATCGTTGGCCAGGACGAAGCGCTTCTCCGCGTCGAGCAGCACCATCGGAAAATCCGTCGCGTCGAGCGCATCGTTCACCGCTTCGAGCCGCTTTTCTTCGGCCCGCCGCTGCTCGGTCACGTCGACGAAGGAGAAGAGATACCCGCCGAGGTCGGTCTTCTGGGAGGAGCCGAGAATGATCCGCCCATCCCGTGTGTGAAACGCATGGTCCTTCACCTCGGCGCGCGCAATCCGATAGAGCTCCGCGGCAAAGGTCTCGGGCGGCGCGGCAGCCGCCTCTTTGTCCGGGTCGCGGGCGAGGGGGACGGCGACCATCTCCTCGGGCATCGCCCCCGGCGCCGGCCCCGTGCCGCCCGCAAACCACATTTCGTGCCACGCTTTGTTGGCAAAGACGAAACGAAACGCCGGATCGAAGAGCGCCACGCTGATGTCGAGCGCCTGGATCGCGTCGTAGAAGGTCATGCGCGCCTTCTCGTCCCGCTTCCGGGCTTCGGTGACATCGCTGAACGAGACGAGATAACCGTCAAGCCCGGTCTCATGGCTGGAGCCGAGAAGGTGCCGGCCGTTCGCAAGATCGAGCGGGAAGTCATGGACATGGCCCCGGATCTTGTCGAAGACCTCATCGGGATAGGTCTCGGCCGTGCTGCCTTCGGGCACGAGGAACCGGCCAAGGGCAACGTCTTCGGCAAAGACCGCTTCCGCCGAGACCCCAAATTCCGAGGGCGGGCGGTCCTCGAACCTGAAGATCTTCCGCCAGGCCCGGTTGGCGTAGAGAAACCGCATGTCTTGGTCGTAGAGCGCGAGCCCCTCATCGAGACCCTGCAGCGCCTCAAGAAGCATGTCGCGGGCTTTTTCCTCGGCATTGTGCCGATCCGTGACGTCTCTGATGAAAAGGAGAGCGCCGCCAAAAGATGTGAGATGGGATGAGCCGATGAAATGCCGCCCATCGGCGGTGCGGTAGGGCACCTGTTTGCCGTGCTCGGCCATGCCGCGCATCATCCACTGGGTATAATCTTCCTCGGTCATGTCCGGCGGGATGTCGTAATAGCCGGTTCGAATATGGGCGATCAGATTTTCGATCACATTCTGCCCCGGTTTGGGCGGGATGCGATCGGGACGGTCAAACATCATCTTGTGCCAGGCGTCGTTGCCGAAGAGAAACCGCATCTGCCCGTCGCAGAGCACCATCCCCTCGTCGAGCGACTGGAACGCATCAAAGAGCATATCGCGTGCCCGTTGCTCCGAGTTCCGCGCCTCCGTCAGGTCCGAGACCATCAGGAGGTGCCCGCCGAGCTCGGTCTTGCTGACGCGCATCTGCAGCGTCCGGTCGCCGGCGATGGCCTGTTCGCGCGGCAACCCCGTGCCGGCCAGCCAGCTCAGCAGGGCCGCAGCATGGGACGCAGCATCCACACCTGCGGGCAGCGTCAGATGTCCCGCGGCCCCGGCAGTCTCCAAAAGATCGCGAAGGGGCGCATCGGGGTCCGGTGCAGCCCATCCCGGCGCTTGCATGAGGTCGAGGAAGCGGGGGTTCGAGAGCACCACGCGCATGTCCCGGTCGATCAGCGCGACCCCTTCCTCGAGCGCCCCGATCGCGTCATGCACCGCGGCGCGTTTGTGCGCCTCCACCGCCTCCGCCCGTTTTCGGTCGGTGATGTCCTTGGCCGTGATCATATATCCGCCAAGGGCGGTCTTCTTTGACGCCGCGCTCAGAAACCGGCCGTCGCTGCGTTCCAATTCCAGATCCCGGACATAGGACCGAATGACCTCGACCGTCGCTTCCGCCAAGGCGTCGGGTTCGGTCCCGGCCGGCAGAACATAAGCGCCCGAGGCAAAGACCCGCTTGCCGATGTCGAGCGCCGTCTCCCCGGGTCGGAGCGGCGGATGACCCTCGGGCAGGACCAGCTCGCCATAGCGCCGGTTTGCCAGGACGAAGCGAAGTTGCTCGTCAAAAAGCGCGATGCCATCCTCGAGCGCGTCGAACACATCCTGCATCAATCCCCGCATCTCGGAGGAGGCGACCTGCGGGGCGCTTTGGGGCGCGGTGTCGATGTTGTCCATGTGAGCCTCCTCCCTCGCGGGGTCTCAGATCACTAGAATATGCGCAGGCATCAGCCTTGTATCGCGTTCTGTATCAATTGTGTCGCCGCGCCGCTCCCTGAGCGCGGTCTGCTGGTGGCGGCTGTTGCCCTGCCGGTCGCGGGCGGGCGCACCGGAGTGCCAGGACCGCGCGGTTCCTCGGCGGGGCGCGCAGCGTTGGACGGGCGCGTCGAGAGCGGCCGGCTGACCGTCGGCCGCGAGCGTATCGGGCGCCGGCCCCCCAGACACAATCGACACGAACCGCGACACATCTGACGCATCCGCCGCCGGCGCGACGCAGACCTGGTACACCGCTGTGACACTTCAAACGGCACGCGCCATCCGAGCGATACTCAGCGCCGCGAGAGTGCACTCAGCAGCGATGAGACTGCGGAACCAGTAAATGGAGTTGTGTAATGGCTGGGTATATCAAGTTTGACGGCATCGACAGCGACGCTTTCCAAGTGGCACGCGGAAAGGCCGTGATCGAGCCCGAGAACATCCCGACGGACGGCAACGATGGCACGCCCGAGGGATGGGTGTTTAACCCCGACACCGGGATGGAGCACCCCAATGACCGCGACGACGGCACCGGCGAAGAGGCCTCCGTCGATGGCATCCCCGAGGGGTGGGTTTTCAGCCCCAAGACCGGGATGCTGCACCCTGACGTGATTGACGCGGGCACGCCCCAGGAGGGCAGCGCCGACGGGACGCCGGAGGGGTGGGTTTTCGATCCCGACACCGGCATGGAGCACCCGGACACCTATGCGCCGATTGCTCAGGAGGCGGAGTTCGTGTTCGTCGCCGATCCCTCGACGGACGCGGATGGCGCGTTCGAAGCCGTCTTGCAGGTCGAGCTGGAGGCAGCTCAGGCAGCGAACGCGGCCCCCGATGTGCCCGAGGGTTGGGTCTATGACGAAGACACCGGCATGGAGGTGCCTGACACCTACGATCCGTTCGATCCCACCGAGGCCGCGGAGGCCGCCGGGCGGACGGTGTGGTTCATATCAGATGCCATAGTCACATCGTAATCGGCGATGCCGCGGCGGAATTCCCCCCGCGGCACCGCACCACATGCGGGGTTGTGGCGGATGGCAGGCCGGTGGACGGCAAGACGGCGATCCGCCCTGCCGTTCTAGGTCACTGAGCCGCGTCGCGGCTCGGACCGCGCGATGTTCAATGCTTCTGGACGTTGCGCTTTTTCGATCTGCCTGGGCGCTGTGCGCCCGGTTTCGCCGCTTGGATGGCCCGGTCTGCCACGACTCTCGCCACACCGTTCTCTCCGATTTCAGCACCGAAGGTTCGCGCCGTAAGGCGGCCTCCGGGGTTCGTTTCGGCCGGAACACGGTTGCCTCGGCGCGCATGCGGAGCCCCGGGCCGGTTTTCTGTCGCCGGTTCAGTCCTCCGATCTCCAAGATCCTTAGGCACGCATGCACCGGGCTCGGGGCTGTTTTGCCGGTCCGCTGGGCCTCGACGGCGGTGCTCAAGGCCGGGCCTCGCGGATCGCATCAAGGATGAGATGGCCGCCGCACGCGCCCTCCGCAGGCTTGCGAGCTTGGCCAGAGATGCACCTTTACAAAGCGCCCACACGAGGATCTCGCCCCGCATAGCGTCGACGCCTCTTTGGCCTTGCATTCGGGAGTGGCGCTTTTTGCCGTGTGTCTTTCGCGCCCACGGGTTGAGGCTGGGCCCGCGTTCGCGGCGGATGTACCGAACATTGTGTGGATGCCCGCTTGGGGTCGAGGTGCTTTCGTGGGTCGGAGCCGAGAGATCGCGGCGGGCATGTGTCGGGCCTGTTCTGCGGTTCCCGATGGATCGTGACCGCTGGCCGGGATGGCGATACGCGGATTGGGGGGCTCATCGGTGAACCGAGCTTGAGGCTCGTGGGTGTCTGTCCCAATCCCGATCCGGCGATCGCTTGCCCCTGCGGCCTGGCGCTGCTCGCTCCCGTCTTTTCCCTCGGCCTGCCGCTCGGGCCGCCGCAAGATGTCGGGAGGGCTCGTTTCGGATCGTCATGGCCATGGGCCGCGTGCCATCTTGTCGGCGAGCGCGATCGCGACGGCCGTTTTCAGCGTCACAGCAAGCCTTTGCCAAGCCACGCGGTCGGTCGGGGCGCGGGCAGCACGCAGCTCCCCCGACCTCCGTCATGGCGCCAGTGAGGGGCGGCCTGCGAGTGTCCTGCTGCCCCATTTTCGAGGGTCTCCCGAGCCGCGTCTTGCCGCCGGTCGAAGGCTGCCCTGGCACGAGGCCCAGCCAGGCTGGGGTGGATCGGCAAAACGCCCGGGGGACGGTTTGCCCGCCGAACGCGTCCCGCCCGCCGGCGAAGGTTTCGGGTGGCGGGGCGACGGCGTCGAGCGCAATCGCCGTCACGGGCCCGACGCCCGGCATGGTTTGCAGTCGACGCGTCTGCACGCTCAGCCCCGCTTCGGCGTCGCCGCCTGGAGGGGCGAGATCCTCGCGCGGGTGCCCAGCAAAAAGTGCTTGTCACACAAAGCCAGGGCAGGCGAGCCCACCTGCGTGCGGAGGGCGCGTGCGGCGGCCAGCTCATCCATGACCCGATCCGCGAGGCCCGGCCGCGAGCGCCGCTGAGGCCCGAAGGACCGGCCCGTCCCCCCCCAAGCCCGGTGCATCCACGCCTCCGGATCTTGGAGATCGGCGGAACGAACCGGCGAGAGAAGGCCGGCCTCAGCCCCTGCACATGGGCCGCGCCCCCCTCGGCAGTGACCGGGCCGTCCTCGGCGCGGTGGCCGCGCAAAGCGTTCAGGAGGTGCGTGCGCTCTGCAACGAGGAAACCGCGACCGCGGAAGACCGTCGCGTGCGCCTGCCGACTGGCCGTCTTTAGGGGCAGGAAACGCATGGTCGGGCGTCCGCGAGTGCCTCGGCATCCTTGGCCTCGTTCGGCCGGAAAACGATCCCCCGGCTCGTCTTCCGGATCCGCCTCACGTCTGCCGCTTGACGAAGGGCTTGGCGTGGACTGGCGGGATCGCCCGCACGTCGTGGCCCAGGGCTGCGATCTCTCGTTGATGCGCGGTGGCGCGGGCCTCCATCGCCACCGCGCATCTCGGCTCCTGTCGCAGACAACCGAGCAGCTTGCCCCGGCTCAAGGTTTCCCCGAACGCGGCGCGACCGTCCGCACCGGCCGCATGGATCTGGAAGACGCGTTTCGCGATGTCGCTGCCAACGACCCGGGTGTCTTTCATGGCCGGCCTCCTCGCCCCCACTCCGGGCCCGCAAGCCCCGCACGATCCGATGCCGGCCGAGAGATCCGCACCAGCGGTGGCCTCTGTTCGTCTTACACAAATGCTCATTGATCAGAACTTATGCGGCCAGTCGCGCGGTCAGAAAGATATGATGCGCCAAGGCTGATGGGCGAGCTCGTTCCGGGCCTCGCTGCATTGGGCGACGATGTCTTCGTCGGATGTGAAGACGCGGTTCGAGAGTCAGGTGTCGCGCGGGACCTGTCAGATGGTCTCAACAGGGTTCAGCTTCGGAGAGCGAGGCGGCGGCGGACCCAAAGTGATGTTGTGCGGTGTCTCGAGCGTCGCCGACATGTGCCAGCCCGCTCGGTCCAAGACGAGAACCGCATCGGCGCCGGGGGCGCCGGCCGCGCTGATCTCGGCGAGATGGGCCGGCGTGCCCGAACAAGGCATTGCGAGTTCGGCGCCGACGCCGCGCTTGGCACAGATGGCGCAGAGCAATGAGGCCCTTTTCATCGGCTGGTTTTGCCCTGCTCGCGGTCGGGTTGCGCGTCTTGTCCACCTCCTCGTCAGTGTGCTTTCAGGGAAGACGATCCCCCGGATCGTTTTCTGATCCCGCGCACTCTGCACGATGCTGGCCTTGCCCCGGACCCGGACCTCTCCCGGCCGGACCACCCGTGCGCGGATCTCCTCCACGAGGGCGTGGGCTTTTTTCGAAAGCGCCCATGGCATCCGGGTCCTGGCGGTGGGCCCGCGCCCGTGCGGAGCGTTTCCGGACCCCCATCGCGGCCACTCCCGGCCAAGGGTCCGGCGGCTCGCAGAGATCCCCGCACCTAGGCCAGCAGATCGGCACGGCGCCAGCGCACCGTGCCATCGAGACAGGGGGTCGGGCCGGCCTCCACCGCCCCGAGCCAGCGCGCCGCGTTGAACCGGCCTCAGAAGCTGGGTCTTGCCCACGGTTCGAGAGACCGTCCGGCCCCTCGGCGTTGAAGCGCACCGCCCAGTCCCGCACGTGCTGGAGCGTCACGCCCCTGAGGGTCGCCGCTTGGCTCCGCGATCCGCCGCCACAGATCGCAGCCAACGCCAACGCAGGTTGTGTTTGCCGGGCATCGCGGCGCGTTCGCAAGCCGTCTCAGATCGTCACCCGTGACACTCGCCCGAAGCGGGATTGCTGCCCCGATGCGAAACACCTCCGTGTCTTCTCCATGGACCCACACATATCGCGCCCCAGACCCCCCTTGGGCGGGTCATCAGCGACGAGGGATGGTGTAGGTCTGCATGGGAAACGAGAGCCCGATCAAGCAGCGCACACACCTCTCCGTCGGCGCGGCAGTTTCAGTGCAGCGCCGGAGACCGGCGTCGCATCGGGGGAACGGGACTGTGCGCGGTCGGCTCGGGATCTCGATGCGGCCGTCTGGCGCGATCGCCCGGCATTCGGACCCGTGGCGGGGTTGTGCTCAGTCCGCGATGCAGCGCCCCGGTCTGGATCTGCTCCGCTTCCCCGCCCAATTCGTGTCCTAGGGTCAGGACCCATTGATTGGGTCTCAGACTTCTGATTCAGTGCTCGAAAACGAGCGGTGACATGAGCAACCTTTTCTGGCTGACGAACGCGCAGATGGCGCGTCTTGAGCCCTACTTCCCAAAGTCCCACGGCA
>JBCCWM010000050.1:0-16405 GCA_039193505.1 Pseudomonadota bacterium
GATGTCCTCGGCGCGGGCCGAGCGGGTGGCAATGGCGGGGGTCGAGGCGAGGTCGAGGACCACGAAATCCGCCTCAAATCCCGGTGCCAGGCGCCCGATCTTGTCGCCGAGGCCGAGCACCTGTGCCCCACCGCCCGTCGCAAGCCAGAGGAGATCTGCGGGATGCGGACGGTGACCGCGGAGTTGTGCGATCTCGAACGCCGCGGCCATGGTGCGGAGCATCGAAAAGCTGGACCCGCCGCCCACATCGGTCGCGAGGCCGGTGGCGATCCCGGCCGCCTGCGCGCGGGCCAGATCGAAGAGACCCGAGCCGAGAAAGGTGTTCGAGGTCGGGCAATGCGCGATCCGCGCCCCGGTCTCTGCGATCCCGTGCCACTCTCGGTCCGTGAGATGGATCGCGTGGCCGAGGACCGTGCGCGGCCCGAGAAGCCCGGCCCGGTCATAGACATCGAGATAATCGCGCGCCTCGGGAAAGAGGTCGGCGACCCAGGCGATCTCCTCCGGCTGTTCCGAGAGGTGGGTTTGGATGAGCGCGTCCGGATGCGCGCGGGCAAGAGCGCCCGCGACCTCCAGGAGAGGTGCTGAGCAGGTGGGCGCAAAACGGGGCGTGATTGCGCAGCCGAGCCGCGCACGGCCCTGCCAGCGGTCGATCAGCGGGGCGCAGAGGTCATACTGCGCCTCCGCAGCCCGGCAAAGCGCGTCCGGCGCGTTCCGGTCCATCATGACCCGCCCCGCAATCCAGCGAAGACCCCGTGCCTCGGCGGCGGTCATCAGCGCATCCACGCTCGCCGGATGCGCGGTGCAGTAACTCGCCGCGGTGGTCGTGCCGCAGGAGAGACAGAGATCGAGATACCGCTCCGCGATCTCCGCGGCATAGACGGGGTCGCCGAACCGGGTCTCCTCGGGGAACGTGTGGGTCTCGAGCCAATCGCGGAGCCGGGCGGCCCAGGACGCGATGATCGCCGTCTGAGCGGCATGCGCATGGGTGTCGACAAACCCGGGCAGGATCAGCCGCGCCCCGTGATTGACCCGAGGCGTGTCCGGGTGCGCGGCGAGCAGCGTGTCCGCCGGTCCAACGGCTGCGATGTGCCCGTCCTCGACCAGGAGGGCCCCGTGGGTGTTATGGCGGACGGCGGACAGCCCCGCGATCACGGGGTCCGCCTCAAAGACGAGCGTCTGACCGAAGTGGAGCGCCGTTTCCATTGGCCTGTGATCCGCGTAAAGGTACCGCCCGACGCTAGCGTCAGGCGGCGCGACGGGGAAGGGGCGAGAGACATGACCGAGACCGACACCCCCGAGATCGAGCTGAACGCCGCCACGGTCGATGCGATCCTCGCCGCAGTGGAGGTTGGCGCGGGCGAGCGGCTCCAAACCCTCCTCGCCGGCCTCCATCAGGCCGACATCGCCGACCTCCTTGAGCAAGTCACTCCGTCGGAGCGCCGCCGCTTGATCGACCTTTGGGGCACAGATCTGGACGGCAGCTTCCTTTATGAGCTCGAAGAAGGGGTGCGCGACGACATCGTCGCCTATCTCGACGACAAGGTGCTGTCGTCCGCCGTCTCCGAGATGGAAACTGACGAGGTCGTCTACCTTGTCGAGGATCTGGAGGAGCCGGAACAGGCGCGCGTCCTTGAGGCGCTGGATGACGCAGACCGGGTGGCTGTCGAGACTGCGCTTCAGTACGAGGAGGACACCGCCGGCCGGTTGATGAGCCGCGAGATGGTCGTCGCACCCCGCCACTGGACTGTGGGCGAGGCGATCGATCACATGCGCGCGTCCGAGGATCTGCCGGAGGCGTTCTACAAGATCATCCTTGTCGACGCACGGATGAAGGTCGTGGCGACCGTGCCGCTCGGCACGATCATGGCGCACCGGCGCGAGGTCGCGCTTGAGGGCATCGCAGACCAATCCCCGCGCATCTTCCGAGTAGACCAGCCCAATGAAGAGATCGCCTACGCGTTCAACCAGTACCACCTGATCTCGGCGCCCGTGGTCGATGCCGATGGCCGGCTCGTCGGCGTGATCACGATCGACGATGCGATCGAGGTCCTGCAGGAGGAGACAGAGGCGGACATGAAACGCCTCGCCGGTGTCGGCGATGAGGAGCTCTCGGACACCGTCTGGGAGACGACGCGGCTCCGCTTCCCGTGGCTGGCCGTGAACCTCGTGACCGCGATCCTCGCCAGCCTCGTGATCGCGCAGTTTGAGGACGTGATCGCTGCGGTCGTGGCGCTCGCCGTCCTGATGCCGATCGTCGCTTCGATGGGGGGCAATGCGGCGACGCAAACGCTGACGGTGGCCGTCCGCGCGCTTGCCACGCGCGATCTCACCCGCGCCAATGCGTGGCGGATCATCCGGCGGGAGACACTGGTGGGCCTCGCCAACGGGCTCGTCTTTGCCGTTGTGATCGGCGTGATCGGCCTGATCTGGTTCGGGAGCCTGACACTCGGCTGGGTCATCGCAGTGGCGATGGTGATCAATCTCCTCGTTGCGGGCTTTGCCGGGATCCTGATCCCGATGGGCCTCGACCGCGCGGGAGCCGATCCGGCGCTCGCCTCCGGTGCCTTTGTCACGACTGTGACCGATGTGGTGGGCTTTTTCGCCTTCCTCGGCCTCGCCGCGCTCGTCCTGCTCTAGCGCTCTGACCGCGTCGCATAGCGCCAGAGAGGCAGCAGCGCGTGCTGGGTCAGACGCCCGATCACCGCGCCGAGCATCGCGTATCCGCTCCAGGCGGTCACAAAGGCGATGGCGCTGTTGCTCTTAAGGTCCGCGAAAGCGGTGACCATCACGAGGCCAAAGCCGAGAGCGCCGGCCCAAATGACAAGCGACTGCCCTGCGATCACGGCCACCATGGCGAGGCCCGGACCGGGCATCGCCCAATGCTGGTCGGGCAGATACCGGTCGCCGTCGAAGGTCTCGAGGGTCAGCAGGCCGATGACGCATCCCGCAATCCCGGCAAGGGCCGAGAGGGCGGCGCGCCGCAAAAGGGCGGCGCCGAGGCGTCTGGTGGTTGCAAGTGTCGGCGTCAGCTTCCGCAAGGGGGGCGGTCGCATCTCCGCCGAGAGGGCGTCGATCGCCTCAGCCGACGTGGCGAGGAGGTCCGCGCGCCCGCGCATCGTCTCGAGGAGGGCTCTGAGGTGGCTCGCGTCCTGCCCCGCCCGATGCGCCGCGCGGAGATCGCGGAGGAGGGCGGCCTGGGTCGCAGCGTCGAGCGGTGCGTCCGCCTCCAGGCGGTCCGAAAGTGTGGTCAGGGAGGAGACCGGTGCCGAGGGGGGCACCGGCAAGGGGTTGGGCGGCGGACCGCGTTCAGGCAGTGCGGCGAGCGCGCGGGCAAGGCGGAGCGCGTCCTCGCGGCCTGGTTCGGCATAGGTGACGAGATGGCGCTTGCCGATCCGGTTGGGGAGGGCCGCGGGCGAGATCTCTGCGCTCACCGCGACGGGCAGCACCGGCAATCCAAGCGCATCGGCATAGGACAGCTCCCGTGCGCAGGCCTCGGAGGCGAGTGCGCTCGGGTCGAGGGCGGCCACGAAGATGTCAGCCGATCGGATCTCGGACAGAATGCGATCCCACCAGAACTCACCGCCGGCGATCTCGGCGTCCCAGAACACACTGTGGCCGAGCGCCTCGAGATCGCGGGCAAGCGCTTCCGTGGCGTCCGCACTGTCCCGCGCATAACTGATGAAGACGTTGGCCACTTTGGTCCCCACATCATCCCGACCAAAGCCTAAGGGGTCGCACCAGACGAGGCCAGCCTCGCGCGTGGGACCAAACGCGGGCTTGATTTCCACCGCTCCGGGCCGTCATCTCCGCCGGAGCCTCAGCAGCCGGAGCGACCATGACCGACCTTCCCGCGAGCATCGACGAGACCCAGACGCTCCTCGCTCAGGAAAACTACGTCTGCGGGCGTGCGCTTGCGACGGTGGTCTATCTCAGCCTGACGCTCGGCAGACCGCTGTTCCTCGAAGGAGAGGCGGGTGTCGGCAAGACCGAGGTCGCCAAGGCGCTTGCTGCGGGGCTTGGGCGGCGATTGATCCGTCTGCAGTGCTATGAGGGCCTCGATGCGGCGACGGCCGTCTATGAGTGGAACTTTCCGGCTCAGATGGTTGCCATCCGCACGGCGGAGGCCACGGCAGGGGCGGACCGCGACACGCTGAGCGCCGAGCTCTTCTCGGACCGCTACCTGATCCGCCGCCCCCTCCTTGAGGCGATGTCGCCGCAGGAGGGCGGTGCGCCGGTTCTCCTGATCGACGAGCTCGACCGGACCGATGAGCCCTTCGAGGCGTTCCTCCTCGAAGCGCTTTCGGACTTCCAGGTGACAATTCCGGAGCTTGGGACAGTCAAGGCGCCTGAACCCCCCATTGTGATCTTGACCTCTAACCGCACGCGCGAGGTGCATGACGCGCTGAAGCGGCGCTGCCTCTATCACTGGGTCGACTACCCGGATTTCGAGCGGGAGATGGCCGTCGTGTCCGCGCGCGCGCCCGAGGCGAAGGAGGCGCTGAGCCGCGAAGTGGTGGCCTTTGTCCAGAGGCTCAGGACGGAGGACTTGTTCAAGCGGCCCGGAGTGGCGGAGACGATCGATTGGGCCAAATGCCTGGTCGCGCTCGACCATGTGCAACTGAGCCCGCAAGTGATCGCCGACACCCTCGGTGCCATTCTCAAGTATCAGGACGACATTCAGAAGCTGCAGGGCTCGGAGGCGAAACGCATCCTCGACGAGGCGCGCGCCTCTATGGAACCTGCGTAGCTCCAGGGAGCACGGGGCAGGGTGGCCAGATATGAGGAGCCGCGAGCCGAGCGGACATGACATCCTCTGGACCTACTGCGCGGGCGTTGTCGGCGCCTACTTTGGAGGTGTCGCGAGTGTTCTCTTCGAGAGGTTTCCGCAGATCGAACTCCTCGGCGCGGGGCTCGGCGGGGCGGCGATGCTCTTGGTCGTGAAACTGCTCCACAACAGCCGCGCTGCACTGGGCCTTCTCTGTGTGTGCGCCGCTCTGCCGGCCTATCCGGCCTACCAGGCTATTTTTGACGATCCTTACCGCAACGGCCAGATCCTGCAGACCACCATCGCGTCGTATCGGCGCGAGGGGCCGGGGCTCGACCACCATGCGATCAGCGTCCTGCCCGCGGGCACCTCCGTTCGCTTGATCGGTCGGAGCTGGCGTCGGATCCGTTACAATCTCGACTCCGGCAATGACAATGAGCACTGGCGCGAGGTTGAGGCCGCTGAGGGCACCGGCTGGATTTACGGCTCCCTCCTGACATCGGAGACGTAGATGGCGCGGTATGCCGATCTTGAGATCCCGGCTGAGGGCAAGCTCGCTGAGAACATCACGCATTTCGCGCGGGCGCTTCGGAAGGCGGGGTTGCCGTCGGGGTCGGGGCGGGTGGTCGACGCGATCCGCGCGGTCGAGGCCGCAGGGTTTACCGAGAGGGTGGACTTCTATGCGACGCTCGAAGCCTGTTTCACCTCGCGGCCGGAACATCGGGTCGTCTTTGGGCAGATCTTTCGGCTCTACTGGCGAGATCCGCAGTTTCTCGAGCACATGATGGGTCTCTTGACCCCCATGGTGCGCGGCGTCAACGAGGCGCCGCAACCGAAGGCCGCGGAACGGCGCGCGGCCGAAGCTCTTCTCGACGAAGCTGAGGCGCCACCGCAGCCTGAGCGGGAGAGCGAGGGCGAGGAGATCGAGTTCGATGCAAGGCTCACCTTCTCGACCGAGGAGCGGCTCCGCGCGATGGATTTCGAACAGATGAGTGCCGCGGACCTCGCCGCAGCGAAGCGCGCTATTGCGAGGCTCGATCTGCCCGTGCGCCCGATCGCCTCGCGCAGGACCGCGCGTGCCCCGCGGGGGGACCGGCCCGACTGGCCCGGCACGATGCGCAGCGCGATGCGCACAGGCGGCGAGGTCCGAACGCTCGCCCTACGCAAACAGAAAGTCAGGTGGCCAAGCCTTGTCGCGCTCTGTGACATCTCCGGCAGCATGTCGTCCTACAGCAGGATGCTCCTCCACTTCCTCCACACGGCCGCGAATTCAAAGGGGGCGGGTTGGTCGAAGGTGCACGCCTTCACCTTCGGCACGCGCCTGACCAACATCACCCGGCACTTGGCTGCCCGCGACGTCGATCAGGCGCTCGCCCGCGCTGGGCGGGAAGCTCAGGACTGGGAAGGGGGCACACGGATCGGGACGAGCCTCAGAGCGTTCAACCGGGACTGGTCACGCCGCGTGCTCGGCCAAGGTGCGGTGGTCCTGCTGATCACCGACGGCCTTGACCGCGACGAGACCGATGTTCTCGCCGCGGAGGCGGAGCGGCTGCATCTCTCCGCGCGGAAGCTTATCTGGATCAATCCGCTGCTCCGGTGGGAGGGGTTTGCGCCGCGGGCCAGAGGCGTGCGCGCGCTTCTGCCCCATGTGGACAGCTTCCGGGCCGGGCACTCCCTCGGCTCGCTCGAAGGGCTGGCCCGCGCGCTCTCGCGCGCCGACGACCGAGGCGATCTCGACCGCCTGAAGGCAATGCTCCACGAGGACTGATCGGTCTGCCGCCTGCTCCCTCTTCCCGAGACGACATGAGGATGCGAACATGGCGGTGCACGGACTTGCGCTGTCGCCCGACATTGGGGGCGGCAGCGCCAGATGCTCACAGCCCCCCCGTGCCAGCGAGCTGCCGGCATCTTTTGAAGTCCGTTGCTGACGGGGACGAGCGTCTCCCGTTGGTTCGCAGACGTGGGTCCTTGGTCCGGTCTATCCCTTCGGCGAGGACGACACGCGTCTGACCCGTGCGCAGACCGCTCTCGCTGGCTGCGATCTGTCACCTCCGTTGCTCTGATCGACTGATCGGAGTGCCTCGGAGATCGGTGGCGCGCCTCAACGGCGGATCGCGGGCTGTGCGGCGGAGGTGTTGAGCGTGGCGGGCGTCCCCTGTATCCAAGTGAGACCCGCAAGCGCCGCCTGCCGTCTCGCAGCGCACCGACCGTGGAGGACCGCCATGACCGCCAGCCATGACCAGATCCCGGAACAGGCCCTCGCTTGGGCCCATGCGGGCACCCCCGCAGCGCTTGCGACGGTGATTGAGACCTGGGGATCGGCGCCCCGACCCGTTGGCGCGCAGCTGGCGATCTCCGGCGCGGCAGAGATGGTGGGGTCGGTCTCCGGCGGCTGCGTCGAGGGCGCGGTGGTGGCCGAGGCGCTTGACGCGGTTGAGGACGGAACCCCCCGGATCCTCGAATACGGCATCTCCGACGACGAAGCCTTCGCCGTGGGGCTTGCCTGCGGCGGCCGCATTCGAGTGCTGCTCGAACCGGTCGCCCGGGGCGACGGCATTCCACGGGCTCTTCTCGAGGCGCTTGTTGCGGCAAGGGTGGGGCGCGAGGCTGCGACCTATGCGGTCAATGTCGAGACATGGGACCGGCGCCTCGTCACGGACCCGCGCGATCCGCTGGCGGCGGCGCAGGATGCGCGCCGCCTGACAGACCGCTCCGGTTTCGAAGGGTCTTGGTTCCTCGGCGTCCACAACCCGCCGCTGCGCCTTGTGGTCGTCGGGGCCGTGCATATCGCGCAACCGCTCGTTCAAATGGCCCGACTTGCCGGCTACGACCCGGTGATTGTCGACCCTCGGGAGGCTTTCGCACGCGAGAGCCGCTTTCCGGGAGAGCGCCTGATCCATGACTGGCCCGATGCAGCGCTCGCCGCGCTCGGCCTCGATCACCGAACCGCAGTGGTCACGCTGACCCACGACCCGAAGCTCGATGATCCGGCGATCCGGACCGTCCTTGGCACGGAGGTCTTCTATCTCGGATGCCTCGGCTCGACCCGCACCCACGCCAAGCGCGTTGCGCGCCTTGAGGCGGACGGGTTCTCCAGAACCGCCATCGGCCGCATTCACGCCCCCGTTGGCGCGGATATCGGGGCCTCCTCTCCGGCGGAGATCGCCGTCTCGATCCTCGCCGAGATCACGGAGCGCCTCCGTCGGCCCGAGACGCGTCCGGCCGAGGCGGCCGCGTGAGATTTGGCGCCGTCGCCGTCGCGGATGCCGAAGGCGCGATCCTCGCCCATTCCGTCACTGCGGCAAGCGGCAAGCTGAAAAAGGGCAGAGCGCTCACTGCGGCCGATTGCGCGGATCTGGCAGCGGCGGGCGTTCACGAAGTGACGGTTGCGCGGCTCGACCCGGACGATCTTCACGAGGATGCGGCGGCTGGCCGTCTCGCGGCACGAATTGCCACGGGGGGGCGGTCGGATTTGACGGCGACGCCTGCGTTCACGGGCCGGGTCAATCTTGTCGCCGACGGGCCGGGCCTTCTCCGGGTCGACGCAGACGCGATTGCGGCGCTCAATGCCGTCGACCCGGCGATCACCCTTGCGACACTCGCAGACTATGCACGGGTGGGCCCTGGCGCCCTGCTCGCCACACTCAAGATCATCCCCTATGCCGTGCCAGAGCGGGCAGTTGCCGCGGCGGAGCGTTTTGCCACGCCCGGCATCCTCTCTGTCGCGCCGTTCCGCGAACGCCGCGCGTCGCTCATCCTCTCCGAGACCGACGCGATCACGGAGAAGGCCGTTCGCAAGGGCGGGGAGACCGTGGCGGCGCGCCTCGCGGCGCTCGGGATTGCGCTTGAGACGACGGTGCGCGTCCCCCACACCACCGAGGCCATCGCCGGGGCCCTCCGCGAAAGCACGGCCCCGTTGCGGTTGATCCTCGGGGCGTCGGCGACCTCGGACGCCGCCGACGTGTGTCCGGCCGCAGTGATCGCAGCCGGTGGGCGGCTCGAGCGGTTCGGCATGCCGGTCGATCCAGGAAACCTCCTCTTTCTTGGAGAGGTCGACGGCGCGCATGTCGTGGGTTTGCCGGGCTGCGCCCGCTCCCCCGCGCTCAACGGCGCGGACTGGGTGTTGGAGCGGCTCGCGGCGGGGCTCAAGGTTGCCGACAGCGATATCGCGGCGATGGGCGTCGGCGGGCTCCTGAAGGAGATCCCGACCCGGCCGCAGCCGCGTGCCGCGCCGCGCGTGTCTGCACCGGCGCCGCGGGTGGGCCTTGTCCTCCTCGCCGCGGGGCGTTCCTCGCGGATGCGAGGGCGCGACAAGCTGGTCGAGGTGATCGAGGGGGAGGCCCTCCTCCGTCGGAGCGCGCGGCGGGCGGTTGCGGCGGGGCTTGCCGCGACTGTCGTGGTTCTGCCGCCGGAGCCCGGGGCGCGCGCCGCCGCTCTGGAGGGCTTGGCCCTCCGCCACGTGACCGCGGCCCGGGCTGCGGACGGCATGGCTGAGAGCTTGAAGGCCGGCGTCACTGCGCTTGGCGAGGTGGACGCCGCGATCATCGCGCTCGCAGATATGCCGGAGATTGATGCAGCGCACTACCGGGCGCTTGCGGCCGCCTTCGCGCCGGAAGAGGGCCGGGAAATCTGTCGGGCGACCGCGGCGGACGGGCGTCCAGGTCAACCGGTCCTCTTCGGCCGCCGTTTCTTCGAAAGCCTCGCCACCCTCGCCGGAGATCGCGGAGCGCGGAGCGTGGTGGAGGAGGCCAGCGATTTCCTCCACGACGTCGCGCTGCCGGGGGAGGCGGCCCTCCTCGATCTCGACACACCCGAGGCGTTCGAGCGCTACCGCGCCACGGGGGCCGCGGCCGGCTGATCCGTCAGTTCGGGATCACAAGAAGGCTGTCGCGCCCGGAGCGGCGGAGGCGGATCGCATCGGGCGAGATTGCCGTCACTTGGTAGCCTCGCACCGTGTCGCCCGAGTAGACTTTGACAAGGCGCCCTCCGGGCAGGCGTACGAGTGCGTGGCGGGCGGTCTGCGTGCCGAACACGCCGATCAGGGCGAGCTCCCGCATGGGCAAAGCGTCCGAGATCGTCGCCGCGCGCGCAACTGATGCGCTGCTTGGCAGTGGCGGTGCGGCGCGCGGCGGGCTCGGCGCTGGCACCGGCGGCTCGGGAACTGCCACGGCCGCTGGTCGGATGGCGCCGGGCGCGGGGGTTGTCCGGACCGCCACCGCCGTCACGGCGGCGAGCCTTGAGGGACGGGGCACGGGCCGCGTGGTGCTCTGCAACGCAAGTCCGGATGGGGGGGCATCGCGCGCGGCGGCTTCGGCGCGCCTTGCGGCTGCCACAACGCTTTCGGGTCGGGCTCGGGGCGCTTGGACGTCGCTCGGCGCCTGTGCTGTCGGCGTCAGGTCTTCCTCGGCCCGCGCCTTCAGCGCCGCCCGGGCCGCGGCCTGCTGGTCGAGGGAGGCGGGTGCCACGGCAAACACACCGGCAGTGGCGCGGGAGGGCGGAATGATATCGGGCGCGCCGGCACGGGGGGGGAGGGCTGCGAGGCTTGCCCCGGCATTGTTGGTGCCTGAGAGGTCCTCGACCGCCGGCTCGGCGCCCGACAGGTCAGGGCCCTGGCCGGGTTGCACGACCAGTGCGGCAAGACTTCCCGGTGCTCCGGGCAGATCGGCTGGCTCGACGCTCTCTCCTGCGGATGGGGTTAAGACAAGGAAGGGGCGCTGCGGAGGGACGATCTCCGGCCGCTGACCGATCACAAGCACGCCGCTGCCCAAGGCCCAGTCGCCCGTTTGATCGGCGCCGTCCCGCGCGGAGGGTTCGCTGCCCCTGGGCAGGGCCGCCGAGCGCTCCGCACTGGAGATCGTTGCGGCCGCCGGATCGACGCTGTTGGCCGGTGTCCGAGCGCCTCTCGGGCTCAAGGCGGCGGATGCGACGGTCGGATCGGCGCGGGCGCCGCGGCTCGTGCCGTCCGCCACAACGGTTGACGGACCGTCGGGCGCAACAACAGGGCCGCTGCCAGGACGCTCGGGCTCGGGGGTGAGATCCGCCCCAGGCAAAGCCCGTCCGTCCTCGGGTCCAGCCGCTGCGACGGTCGCGTCCGCCTCGGCACGCTGCGGCGGAGGACTGTCGGCGACGGTCACGATTTCCGGCGCCTCATTGTCGAGCCGAGACATCAGGCCGGCCAGCGCATCCCGCTGGGCTCGGATCGGTGGGTCAGCCGCTGCTTCTGCGAGGACCGGCGACATCTCGAGCGACGGCTCGGGCACAGCCGGCAACCCCTCCGCCGCCGTCTGCGGGCGCGGTCCGTCTGCCGCGAAGGCGAAGAGCGGGTCGCGGGCGCTCGGCGCCGCTGCGAGAGCAACGCGTGGGATGCCCATCGGTGGAGCAGGGACGCGCGGTGGCGGGTCGGCGCTGACGCTCACGAGCGGCGGGGGCGCTTCGGTCTGGCTCTCCGTGGCACCCAACATGTCATAGGCCGGGTCCCGCTGAGCGGGTTTCCGCGGCTGACCGGGCGCCGTCCAAGTGGAGCGGCGGGCGCTCAAGCGGGTGACGTCGGCCTCCATGCGCTGGGGGCGCGCGAGTGTGGGGGACGCCGTCATGGCGCGGCCCTCAAACCGCAGAAGCGCGTGGAGCGCATGCTCTCCCGCCGGTGCGACGGGCTGCACAAGCTCATGCGGCCGGCTGAACCGCGGCAACACTTGCCCCACGTCTGACTGCGTTGGACCCGCTGGCGTGCCGGCTTCGACAAGGGCAGTCGGCGCTTGGGCGCCGTCAACGGCGGCAAGCGCCTCCGGGGGCGCCGCTTGGACAGGCCTCTCACCGAGTGCCGCGCGCGCGGGCTCGGTCACCTGGGCAGGTGCAACAACGCTCAGCGTCTCGGGCTCCCGAGACAGCGGGTGGAGCGCCAGCATGATTTGCGATGTCCGATCCGGCAGGCCGCGCGCATCCCGCGGCATCATTATGCTTGGCACAATCACGGCGAGCCCGATGCCGGCAGCGATCAGCGCGACAGCCGCAGTCGGGATCACCCAGCCAAAGCCCAACTCGCGCCGAGTCGGAGCCGCCGCGGCTGCAAAGAGAGGTGCGTCGACCTCAAGCTCTGCGGCAGCGACCCGGTGCGCCCGAACCCGAAACCCGTGGGCCGAGAGGAACGTCTCAGCCTCCGCGAGAACCGGACGCGGCACGGCCGTGAGCGCGGCAACGCCATCCTCGTTGGTTGGGCCGGCCGCGACATCCAACTCGTCTACGGCAAACCGCGCGTCCGCGAAGAGCGTCGCCGCATCCTCCGGCCGGCCACGCGCGCGGAAAGCCTCGGTCGTGGGCAACCAGACCTCGACCGCTCCCTCTCCGCCCGCCATCTCGCGCAAGCGGGCGAGGTTGCGCGTCAGTGTCCCAACCTGGAGCGGCACACGCTCCAGCTCGTGCCAGCCGAGACCGTCGCTCGCCCAGAGCGCGATGCCGTCGCCTGAGAGATCCATCGCCATCCACCCCGCGCCGGGCGCAATCCCGGCGGGCGGCAGAGCGTATGGTGTGTCGCCCTCGGCAGCCACGTTCCGTTAACCTTATGTAGTGGCGACCTCAGGTCGGTCGCCTACACCTTGACTATAGCGCAGTGTGACCGGCTGCGCCAGCGCCCCTCAGCCGATCGCCTTGGCAAGAGCCTGATCGAGGTCTCGTATCAGGTCCGCCGGGTCCTCGATGCCGACCGAGACCCGCACCACGTCCGGCCCCGCGCCGGCTGCAATCTGCTGATCCTGCGTGAGCTGGCGGTGCGTGGTCGAGGCCGAGTGGATGATCAGCGATTTTGCATCGCCGAGATTTGCCACGTGACTGAAGAGCTCCACCGAGTCGACCAGCTTCACACAGGCCTCATAGCCGCCCTTGACCGAGAAGGTGAAGAGTGCACCGGCCCCCTTAGGATAGAGCGATGTCACACGCTCTGCATAGGGCGACGAGGGCAGGCCCGCATAGGTGACCGTGGTGACGCGCGGGTCGGCCTCGAGCCAGGCCGCGACCTCCATCGCGTTCGAGACATGGCGCTGCATCCGCAGCGACAGCGTCTCGATCCCGAGGAGCGTCTGGAACGCGTTTGTCGGCGCCATCGTCATGCCGAGGTCGCGCATCCCGATGGCAATCGTGTGGAACGTGTAGGCCATCGGCCCGAGCGCGTCGAAGAATGTCAGGCCATGATAGGCGGCCTCCGGCTCCGTCAGGGACGGGTACTTTGCTGCATTGGCGGCCCAGTCGAACTTGCCCGAGTCGACGATCATGCCGCCAATCGAGGTGCCGTTGCCCGAGAGGTACTTTGTGGTCGAGTGGATCGCGATATGTGCGCCCTGCTCGAACGGCCGGCAGAGATAGGGCGTGGCGGACGTGTTGTCGACGACGAGCGGCACGCCGAGTTTCTCTGCCGCGGCGGCGGCTTTGGGGAGATCGGTGACGTAGCCGCCCGGGTTCGAGATCGACTCGCAGAAGACAGCGCGCGTGTTCGCGTCGGCAGCGGCCTCGATGGCGCCCTCGCTCTCGAAGTCGACCATCCGGGCCTCCCAGCCGAAGTTTCGGATGGTGTTCGACCATTGCTGCACCGTGCCGCCGTAAAGACGGTTCGACGACACGATGTTCATTCCGGGGCGCATCAGCGCAAAAAGGCCGAGGATCTGCGCCGCGTGACCGGAACTGCAGCCGACAGCCCCGACGCCCCCTTCGAGCGCGGTCATTCGATCCTGCAACGCTTGGACCGTCGGGTTGCCGATCCGGGAGTAGATGTACCCGACTTCCTCAAGGTTGAAGAGGCGCGCGGCGTGGGCCGCATCCTGGAAGACATAGGCCGTGGTCTGATAGATCGGCGTCTGGTGCGCGCCGGTCGCCGGATCGGGCGGGGTGCCGGCGTGTACCTGAAGTGTGTCAAAGCCGAGTTGCGGTGCGTCGGTCATCGGTTCCCCCCTGATTTGGCGGGCGCCACGCTAGGCGCGAGGCGAGGCTTTGGCAACGCTTTGACGCGCCGTTCTCCACCGGATCTGCAAGTCGACATGAGAGCCCACCCGGTCGCGCGGGGCGGCCGCCCGGCCGTCAGTGGCGGCCGCGCCAGGGCCGATCCTGTGCCGGTGGGACCCACGCGTCTGCGCTTATGGATCATCGCGGATCCGTCGCGCCCGAACTGCTCACCAGTAGAGCAGAGCCACCTATCATCGCACGAAATTCGTACAGTCGGACCCTCGAGGGCTGCGGATGCAACACTGTCCTGGCTCCAGGTTTGCCTTGCAGCGCGGGCCCGCTAGGCACCTAACAAAGCTTGGAGGATCCGTGCGCAGCGCTCTCGATTTGGAACTGGCAGCGGTCACGAAACGCTACGGTGCAACCGTTGCGGTCGATGGCATCAGCCATGTGTTTGCAGCGGGGTCCTACGTGTGCCTTCTCGGCCCGTCCGGTTGCGGAAAGTCGACAACCCTCCGGATGGTCGCGGGGCATGAGCGGGTCTCCGAGGGGGCCATCATCCTCGCGGGCAAGAACATCACGGGCGCGCCGCCGGCCAAGCGCGGCACGGCGATGATGTTTCAGAATTACGCGCTCTTCCCGCATTTGTCGGTCCTCGACAACGTGGCTTTCAGCCAGAAAATGAAGGGCGTCCCAAAGGTGGAGCGCCATGAGCGGGCGCGTGCGCTCCTTGAGCTTGTCGACATGGCCGACTTTGCCGACCGAAGACCAGCACAGCTCTCCGGTGGTCAACAGCAGCGCGTCGCGCTCGCCCGGGCCCTGGTGACAGAGCCGCAGGCCCTCCTTCTTGATGAGCCGCTCTCGGCCCTCGACCCGTTCCTGCGCGTGCGGATGCGGGGCGAGCTACGCCGCCTCCAGCGGGAGCTTGGGATCACCTTCCTCCACGTGACGCATGGGCAGGACGAGGCGCTGGCACTCGCAGATGAGATTGTCGTGATGAATGGCGGGCGGATTGAGCAGGCGGGGCCGCCGCGCGACGTGTTCGACGCCCCGCGGACGGAGTTCGTCGCGCGCTTCATCGGCGGCCACAACGTGATCGAGGCCGGTGGCGCGAAACATGCGATCCGGGCGGACCGGTTGCGCCTCGGCTCGGATGGGCTCGAGGCGGAGGTGACCGCGTTTGAGTATCGCGGCGCGGAGGTCTCGGTCTCGCTCAAAGGCCCCGGGCAGGAGCTATTTGCGCTGCTGCCGGACGCGGAGTTTTACGCCCGCCCGCTCGCCCCTGGCGACGCGGTGCGGGTCGGTTGGGCAGAGGCGGATCTCCACCGCCTCGACGCATGAAACATCAACAAGGGGGACGATCCATGACCACCACAACACGGCGTGGGCTTCTGAAGACGGGCGCAGCAACTGCAGCGGCCACAACCATCGGCGCACCGATGATCTGGGCGCAGAACATCAAGGACATCACGCTCCGCCAATTCGGGACGGGCGTCTCGAACCTCAACGAGGTCGCGGACAAAGTGAAGGAAGACTTGGGCTTTACGCTCGAGATGACGGCCCTCGACAGCGACAGCGTGACCCAGCGGGCGGCAACCCAGCCGAACTCCTTCGACATCGCCGATATCGAGTACTGGATCTGTAAGAAAGTCTGGCCGACGGGCAACCTGCAGGGCATGGACACCAGCCGGATCGAAAACTACGACAAGATCGTCGGGATCTTCAAATCTGGCAAACTGACGCCCGAGAGCACGATTGCTCAGGGCACGGCGCCCCATTCGGTCGGGTTTGTCGATGGGGTGAATGGCAGGTCCTTCGCCTCCGAAGAGACCGGGTTCATGACGCTGATCCCGACGATCTACAATGCCGACACGCTTGGGATCCGACCCGACCTGATCGATCGGCCGATCTCGAACTGGTCCGAGCTTCTGAACCCTGAGTTCCAGGGCAAGGCCTCGATCCTCGATATTTCGTCGATCGGGATCATGGATATGGCGATGGTCTGCGAGTCGATGGGCGAGATCACCTATGCCGACAAGGGCAACATGACCAAGGAGGAAATCGACCAGACCATCGCGATCTTCACCGCGGCCAAGCGCGCGGGCCAGTTCCGGGCGTTCTGGAAAACCTTCGATGAGAGCGTGAACCTGATGGCGAGCGGCGAGGTGGTCATCCAGTCGATGTGGTCGCCCGCGATCACGGCGGTTCGGTCTCAGGGGATCCCCTGCGTCTACCAGCCGCTCGAAGAGGGCTACCGGTCCTGGGGCGGCGGCATCGGGCTGTCGGCGAACCTCTCGGGTCTCGAGCTCGACGCTGCCTACGAGTACATCAACTGGTACCTCTCGGGCTGGGTCGGGGGTTTCCTGATGCGCCAGGGGTACTATTCGGCCGTGCCTGAGACCTCAAAGGCCTTCATGAGCGAGAACGAGTGGGGGTACTGGTTCGAGGGCAAGGAGGCCACGGGCGATATCGTCAGTCCTCAGGGTCAGAAGATCGCAGGCGCGGGCGATCTGCGCGATGGCGGGTCCTTCTTCGACCGGATGGGGGATGTGGCCTGCTGGAACGCCGTGATGGACGAAAACCAGTACATGGTTCGGAAGTGGAACGAGTTCATCGCAGCATGATTGCCTTTGGGGGCGGCTCGTCCGCCCCCGCCGCACGCCGCCCCGGACGGGGGCTACCCCCCCCCCCCCCCCCCCCCCCCCCCCCCCC
>JBCCWM010000051.1:0-16367 GCA_039193505.1 Pseudomonadota bacterium
CAGCGCGCCGCACTCCGCCGATCCGCTAAGCGGGCGGCTTCGATCCATGGCACGGTCGGCTCTGCCCAGTGTGGCGGCCGGACACAATCACACCCCGCCGAACCCGTCCAACGCTCTTCGCGTCGGACTCTTGGACCCGCCCGGTCCGGTCAACGTGTCTTGGCGTCCACACCGCGTCGCCGTCGGCATGCGGTCAGCGTGTTCACGAGAAGACAGGCAATTGTCATTGGACCGACCCCACCCGGCACTGGCGTGACAGCGCCCGCGACCTCCCGTGCCGACGCGAAGTGCACATCACCCACGAGCCGCGTCCCGCCGTCGGGCTTTGCGATACGGTTGATCCCGACGTCGATCACAATCGCCCCCGGTTTGATCCACTCACCGAGAACCATTTCGGGTCGGCCGACGGCGGCAATCACCACATCGGCCGCACGGCAGAGTTCTGGTAGGTTGCGAGTTCGGCTGTGGGCGACAGTCACCGTGGCACTTTCGCCAAGAAGTAAGTGGGCCATCGGTTTGCCGACGATGTTCGACCGTCCGATCACCAGAGCCTGCGCCCCAGCGAGGGTCTCCGTCCACTCCTTGAGGAGCATGAGGCAGCCGAGTGGTGTGCAGGGGACGAGCCCATCCTGGCCGGTGGTCAGTCGCCCGACATTGGCGATGTGGAACCCGTCGACGTCTTTCTCCGGAGCGATTGCATCAATCACCAGAGCCGCGTCGATGTGATCGGGCAGCGGCAGCTGCACCAGGATGCCGTCGATTTCCGGGTCGGTGTTGAGCGTCGCGACAAGCGAGAGGAGATCCGCCTCGCGCGTCTCCGCCGGCAACCTGTGCTCAACGGAAACCATGCCGACCTCCCGCGTTTGGCGGCCTTTGTTGCGCACATAGACCTCGCTCGCCGCGTTGTCGCCGACCAACACGACTGCAAGACCCGGCGAGACGCCACTCGCCTTGAGCTCGGCGACGTCAGCGGCCACCTGCTGGCGCAACTTTGCCGCGAAGGCTTTCCCATCGATCAAGGCTGCGCTCACAATCCAGGCTCCAGTTTTTGAACTGCGATCTGTGAGGCGTCCTTGAAGGCCACGATCGCATCGCTCTTGGCCAACAGAGGCCGGAGGGCATCCACAACTCCAGCGCCCCACCAGCCGCCAATTCTGTAGTCGTCGGCAGCGAGGATTCCGCCGGGCTTCACAATCGGCCACCAGGCCGCGACATCGGCCGACGTGCCTTCGAAACTGTGGTCTCCATCGAGATAGACGAAGTCGAGCGTGGCGGGTGCGAAAGCGGTGGACGCCTCGACCGAGAACGCCCGATGAATCACCACCCCACCCGCGGCGACCTCGCGGGCGAACCGATCGGCGACCGCTTGGTGCCGCGCGTCCATCTCCTGTTGGGAGGTGTGGCTGCCGTAGAGGGCGCGTTTGTGCGTCGGTCCGGTCAGGCGCCGCCACGGATCGATGAGGTGGAGGCGCGAGGGACCCACAACGGACAGCAACTCAACGGCGAACTCTCCGAGATGGACGCCAATCTCCGCCCCCTCGCCGCCCTTCTTGAAATGGTTGAGTAGGCGCTGGCGCGCGCGGGCCTTGCGCACGCCCTTGACCGGCCCGTCGGCCATCAGAAAAGGCCCTCAATCTGGCCTATTTCATTGATCCGGATGCTCTCGGCAGCGGGCACCTTCGGAAGGCCCGGCATAGTCATGATCTCACCGCAGATCGCGACAACGAAACCCGCACCTGCAGAAAGCCTGACCTCCCGCACCGGAATGGTGAAGCCCGTGGGGGCGCCGCGTGCGGTGGGGTCGGTGGTGAAGCTGTACTGCGTTTTGGCCATACAGACCGGCAGGTGGCCGAAGCCCGCAGCCTCCCACGATTTGAGTTGATCGCGGACCTTTGCATCCAGCGCGACGCCATCGGCGCGGTAGATGCGGGTCGCAATGGTCTCGATCTTCTCGGCGAGTGGCATCTCGTCAGGGTAGAGCGGCGTGAACCTGCTGTCGCTCCCGGCAAGTACCACCACACGCTCGGCCAGCGCGCGAATGCCCGACGACCCCTCCGCCCAATGGCGGCAGAGCGCCGCTTCCGCCCCTTGGGCCGCCACATAGGCCCGAACCGCGTCGATCTCCGCCTCCGTGTCGCCGGCGAAGTGGTTGATTGCAACGATGACGGGCACGCCGAAGCTTTTGACGTTCTCGATATGGCGGCCAAGATTGGCGCATCCCGCCTCCACAGCCGCCACATTCTCTGCGCCGAGATCGGCGCGCGCGACACCGCCGTTCATCTTCATGGCCCGCGCCGTCGCGACGACCACCGCTGCATCGGGCGTGAGGCCGGCTTTGCGGCACTTGATGTTCATGAACTTTTCAGCGCCGAGATCGGCCCCGAACCCAGCCTCCGTCACCACGTAGTCCGCGAGTTTCAGCGCCGTGGTCGTTGCGACAACGGAGTTGCAGCCATGTGCGATGTTAGCGAACGGGCCGCCATGGACGAAGGCCGGCGTGTGCTCGAGTGTCTGCACGAGGTTCGGTTGCATCGCTTGGGAAAGAAGCACGGTCATCGCCCCGTCGGCCTTCAGGTCGCGGCAGCTAATCGGCTGTCGGTCGCGGGTGTAGGCCACGATGATGTCGCCGAGCCGGGCTTTCAGGTCGTCGCTGTCGCGCGCAAGGCAGAGGATCGCCATGACCTCGGAGGCGACAGTTATGTCGAAGCCCGCCTCCGACGGGAACCCGTTCGCAACTCCGCCGAGGGACGTGGTGATCTGGCGGAGGGCGCGGTCGTTCATGTCCATCACGCGGCGCCAGACCACACGGCGGCTGTCGATGCCGAGTGCGTTGCCCCAGTAAATGTGATTGTCGATCAGCGCCGACAGAAGGTTGTGAGCCGAGGTGATCGCGTGAAAGTCGCCTGTGAAGTGGAGGTTCATGTCCTCCATCGGCACGACTTGCGCCATCCCCCCGCCGGCGGCGCCCCCCTTCATGCCAAAGCAGGGGCCGAGGGAGGCCTCTCGGATGCAGATTGCGGCGCGCTTGCCGATCGCCGCGAGGCCGTCACCCAGGCCGACCGTGGTCGTTGTCTTGCCCTCCCCGGCGGGTGTCGGGTTGATCGCCGTGACGAGGATCAGTTTTGCGCCGGGGCGCGAGGGCAGCGCCTTGATGCAGGCCTCAGAGACCTTCGCTTTGTCGTTACCAAACGGGATCAGATCGTTGGCGCTGAGGCCCAGAGCAGCCCCGATCTCTTGGATCGGACGCTTCTTTGCGTCGCGGGCGATGTCGATGTCGGAGCGATGGGCCATGGGTCGGCTTCCTGGTTCGGGCGTCTGCCCGCGCAGTCAATACCGTCCCTTCAGCTTCGTATAGGGGGTTTGCGACCGATTGGCACGAAAAGCCGTCTCGCGCGATGGGCGCAAGACGGCCGGGTCAATCAGACGTGTTCGGGCTCCATCCCGCTGTCCGACGCAGGCTTTCGGCGGGGCCCGGTTTTCGGGATGCTGGCAATGCCTTGCTCACCGCCCCCGGTCTTCGGCGCGTCATCCTCGTCCTCGCCTCGGTTGATCGGTTCGCCCCGCAGGACCTTGCCGATTTCCGAGCCGGTCAGGGTCTCGTATTCGAGGAGACCCTGCGCGAGGCGGTGCAGATCATCGACCTTTTCGGTCAGGATCCGCTTGGCGGTCTCATACCCCTCATCGACGATTGAGCGCACTTCGGTGTCGATCACCTCGTGGGTCTCGGGGCCGGCATTGACCATGCCACCTTGAGGGCCGAGATAGGTCATCTGCTCATTGGCGTAGTCAATGTTGCCGAGCTTATCCGACATCCCAAATTGGGTGACCATCGCGCGTGCGATTTTGGTGACCTGCTGAATGTCGGACGCCGCCCCAGACGTGACGTTTTCTGCCCCGAAGATGATCTCTTCGGCCACTTTACCGCCCATCGCCATTGCCACTTTGGACTTGTACTTGGTCTTTGTCACCGAGAGCTGGTCTCGCTCCGGCAAGCTCAACACCAGGCCGAGCGCGCGACCGCGCGGAATGATGGTCGCTTTGTGGATCGGGTCGTGCTGCGGCACGTTGATGCCAACCACCGCGTGGCCCGCCTCGTGATACGCCGTCAGCTTCCGCTCATCATCTGTCATGACCATGGAGCGGCGCTCAGCACCCATCATGACCTTGTCTTTGGCGTTTTCGAAGTCATCCATGGTGACAAAGCGTTTGCCGAGGCGCGCAGCCCCGAGAGCGGCCTCGTTCACAAGGTTCGCAAGATCCGCGCCGGAAAAGCCCGGTGTCCCACGCGCAATGATCCGCAGATCCACGTCGGGGCCGAGGCGAACCTTGCGGGCGTGCACCTCCAGGATCTTTGTGCGGCCTTTGATGTCGGGGTTCGACACAACGACTTGGCGGTCGAACCGGCCAGGGCGCAGCAAAGCCGGGTCGAGCACGTCGGGCCGGTTTGTCGCGGCAATCAGGATCACACCCTCATTCGCCTCAAACCCATCCATCTCAACGAGAAGCTGGTTGAGCGTCTGCTCTCGCTCATCATTGCCACCGCCGTAGCCTGCGCCGCGGTGGCGCCCAACTGCGTCGATCTCGTCGATGAAGACGATGCAGGGTGCGTTCTTCTTCGCCTGTTCGAACATGTCGCGCACGCGGGATGCACCAACACCAACGAACATCTCAACGAAGTCCGAGCCGGAGATTGTGAAGAACGGCACGCCCGCCTCGCCCGCGATCGCGCGCGCGAGCAGCGTCTTACCGGTGCCTGGAGGGCCAACCAGAAGCGCGCCTTTCGGGATCTTGCCCCCAAGCCGCGAGAACTTCTGAGGATCGCGGAGGAAGTCGACAATCTCCTCGAGCTCCTCCTTCGCTTCGTCAATGCCCGCCACGTCGTCGAAGGTGACTTTGCCCGACTTCTCCGTCAACATCTTGGCCTTTGACTTCCCAAAACCCATGGCACCGCCGCGTCCGCCGCCCTGCATCCGGTTCATGAAGAAGATCCACACCCCGATGAGGAGGAGCATCGGCAGCCAGAGCGAGAGCGTGGCCATCAGGCCCGACTGCTCCTGCGGTTCGGCCTCAATCTCAACATCATTGTTGCGCAGGGTCGCAACGAGGTCGCTGTCGCGCGGCTGAATTGTGCGGTAGCTGTTGCCGTCGCTGGTGCGGAATGTCACGTTCTCGCCGTCCAGCGTCACGCGGTTCACTTCGCCCCGCTCCACCCGCTCGAGAAACTCGGAATAGCTGAGACGGCTCGAACTGCTGTTTGCCCCCGTGTTCGAGAACACTTGGAACAGTGCCATCAACAGGATCAGCAAGATGATCCAGAATGCTATGTTTTTGGAGTTGCCCAAATCGTCTCTCCTCCACCTCAGCGCGCACTCTACGGCTGAGCGTTGTACATATGTCTCAGGCCACGCTTTTCAACGCAACCCCACCGACCCTTGGAAGCTGTCTGGGCCGTTCAGGAGAGTGAAATGGTGCTCAACGTGCGGTGGACCAAAGGGTGCGGCAATCGGCACACCCTCGGAAAAAAGTGCGGGCAAGCCGAGACAAACGCGCCGCGGCAGCCCGCTTGACCGCCAATCGAGGGTTGCGAGGCCCGCTTCGCCCACGGCAGCGACGGTCGCACCGGGCGCGGCGGGCGTCCGCCACCGGCGGTCCCAGATCTCGCCCGCGGTCACGGGCGGGCCGGCGGCGGCGGGCTCCCGCGCGACGATCAGCCGGTCCTCTGCGCGAAAGACCACCGCGCCGTGGAGCGTCATTGCGCTGAAGGCGCGGTCGCCGAGCCCGTCCGCGACCGGTGCGAGCGCGGAGAGGCGCGGGCGGTAGGGCGCGGCGCTCACCCAGCAGAGGCAGGCGGCAAGGATGCGCAACTGCGTCTCACGGGGCGCGTCGGCAAGGCGCAGAGGGTCGAGGCGAAGGAACCCGAGCGGATCGGGCTCCACGGCCTCCGTCGCAACGCTCCTTGCGGCGGCGGCGAGGGCATCGCGGGCGTCGGCCATTCGGTCTGCAGTCGCGGCGAGGCGCTCAATGCCGAGGCCGAGCGTGGCAAGTTCGGGCAGCGCATTCCGGATCCGCACGCGATCAAAGCGCGGATCCTCGTTGCTCGGATCCTCCACCCAACGGATGCCTGTCGCGCCGAGATACGTGCGCAGATCCGCCCGGAGGAGCCGGAGAAGGGGGCGGCCCCAGACCACGCCATGATCCTCAGTGACCGGTGCCATAGCCGCGAGCCCGTCAACCCCCGACCCGCGTGCGAGGTTCAGGAGGACCGTCTCCGCCTGATCGTCGCGTGTGTGGCCCAGGAGAACGGCGGCAAGGCGTTGCGACCTCGCCCAGTTTGCCAGCAGACGCCGCCGGGCATCCCGTGCGGCGCCTTGAAGGTTGCCGCCCCCGTCCCATCCCTCCCAACGGAGTGTTGTGTGGGGGAGTGCCAGCGCCCCTGCCGCGCGGTCAACGGCCGCCGCCTCAGCGGCGCTCTCCGGGCGGAGGCCGTGATCAACGGTCGCCACCGCAAGCGGCCCGCGCTCGGAGGCGGTCATCAGCCGCATGAGGGCCATGGAGTCCCCCCCGCCTGAGACGGCAAGGCCGATCGGACCGTCGGGCAGGCGGGCCAGAACCGGCCGCATCCCGGCCAGGAGGGCCTCTTCGTTCAGGGACAGTTGAGGGCGCGCCGCTCCGCCGCGACACTGGTTGCCAGGTCCGGCGCAAGGGTCGGGTATCGCTTGGTGACCTCGGCGAGCGTGATGCAGGCCTCGTCCGTTTGGCCGAGATGGCCAAGGCTGGCACCCACGCGCCAGAGGGCCTCGGCCGCGCGCGGGCCGTTGGGCCGGCCGCTGAACGCATCAAGATACGCCCGCGCCGCCTCAGTCCAGGAAGATTGCGCATAAAGCGCCTCGCCCCGCCAGAACGCAGCCTCGTGATTGAGCGGCCCGCCCGGATAGAGTTGGAGGAACGTGCCGAAAAGATCGGCGGCGCGTACATGGTCGCCGGCCTCATGCGCCGCAAGCGCCCCGTCGAAATCCGCCTGTTCGTTCACCGCCAGCGCCGGTCCGGCCGGTGGCTCAGGCTCCGGAGACGCGGGGAGGTCGGTCGGAAGCGTTGACGCGGGCGTTGCGTCCGTGCCCGAGGGCTCCGGCGTGTCGGCGTCTCCGCGCGGGCGAGGGCGCAGACTGCCGGTGAGCGGTGTCGGCGCCCACGGCGTGTCCGTCTCGACATCCGGGGCGAGCGTGCCGAGCGGCTCCGGCGCTGCAAGTGCTGCGATGTCGCCCCCTTCGAGCTCGGTCAGGCGGAAGGTCAGGTCGTCAATCCGGTTGGTCCCGTCGGCCACGATCCGCTCCACCCGGAGCGTCAGATCCTCGACATCCGCCGTCAACCGCTCCATTTCCGCCTCGACCGCGTTCAGCCGCTGGAGGAGAGGGGTCGGGTCCGCGATCTCGCTCGCCGCAACGCCGTCCCCCTCAATCTCCATGCGAAGCCGGGCGATGTCGCGCGCCATCATCTCCAGCTCGGCACGGATATCGGCAAGCTTCGGATCCGGCGCTTGCGCAAAGACCGGAGCGGCGAGGCAGACGAGGAGGGCGAGGAGCCGCACCTTATGCGCCTGCGCCCGGCGCAAGAACGGTCACGGCGCGGCGGTTCTTCGAGTAGCAGGCCTCGGCCGAGCAGATCTCAACCGGACGCTCCTTGCCGAAGGGCACGATCGTCAGCTGCCGGTCCGGGATGCCGCGCGTCACAAGATAGTCGCGCACGGCCGCCGCGCGCCGGTTCGAGAGCGCGATGTTGTAATCCCGCGTCCCCTGTTCGTCCGCATGCCCCTCGATCGTGATCGTGCCGGCCGCATTCGCCAGAAGCCAGGAGGCCTGTTGATCGAGCACCGCCGTCGCTGCCTGCGAGAGCTGATGCTCGTCCACGGCAAAGAACACCCGATCGCCGATCACTTCATCGAAGAACTGCCGCGAGGAGGGCGCGATTGGCTGGCCGTCCGGGCCGAGCACCGTGCCGAACTGATCCTCGATCTGGCGGTCCCCGCTGTCGAAGAGGGCGTCCGGATTGTCCCCCCGCGAGCACGCCCCGAGCGCAAGAAGCGCTATACATGTCAGACCTGCAATCCGTCTCATTGCCTCACACCCTTTGGATACCTGCTCGCTTGGCCGGGTTGTCCCGGCTCTCAGCCATAGTTTACCACCTTTGACCCGATGCGCCTAGCTACTCCAAGATCGCCGACCACGCGGGATCCGACGCAAATCCGGGCGTCGGCAATTGCCGAAGGCTCCGCCCCGAGACATCGACGGACCAGATCTGCGGCGCGCCGCTCTCGCCTTGGGTTTCACGGAAAAACGTGATCACGCGCCCATTGGGCGCCCAGCTTGGCGCCTCCTCGAGGAAAGAGCCGGTCAGAAGACGTTCGCCGGATCCGTCGGGGCGCATCACGCCGATGTGAAACCGGCCGTTCAAGATCTTGGTGAAGGCAATGAGGTCGCCGGTCGGGCTCCAAACCGGGGTGCCGTAGCGCCCTTCGCCCTGAGAAATCCGCGTCCCCTCGCCGCCGTTTGACGGCATCACATAGAGCTGCTGGGAGCCACTGCGGTCGCTCTCGAACACGATCTGAGCGCTGTCGGGCGAGAAAGACGGCGCAGTCTCGATCGACAGGGCCCGCGTCAGCCGGGTCCGGGCGCCCGTGGCGGGATCCACGATGTAAATATCGGTGTTGCCGCCCTCATTGGCGGAGAGGACCACGCGCCGCCCGTCCGGCGAATAGCGGGGCGCGAACGACACCTGGCCAAGGGCGGTCAGCGAACGCTCATTTCCGGAGACGAGGTCGAGTTCGCGCACTTCGGGTCGGCCCGTGGCGTAGCTTGTATAGAGGATCTTGCGGTTGTCGGGGGACCAGCGCGGCGCAAGGAGCAGGGTTTCATCCCCGGTCAGGTAGCTCAGATTGGCGCCGTCCTGGTCCATGACCGCGAGACGCTTCCGCCGCTGGCCCTTCGGCCCCTCTTCGGCGACGAAGGCGATGCGGGAGTTGAAATAGCCCCGCTCGCCGGTCAGCCGCTCATAGGCGATGTCCGCAATCCGGTGCGCCATCCGCCGCCAGATCCGCGGCTCGCCCACGAATTGCTGGCCGGTCCCGAGCTCGACGCCGGCATCGACATCCCAAAGCCGGAAGCGGACGATGAGCTGCGCATCCTCGCGCACAGCCACAGAGCCGACGACCAGGAACCGCGCCTCGAGCGGGCGCCAATCTGCGAAGCGCACAGGGGCGTCGAAGCTCGTGATCTGGCCGATGTGGTTCGCCGCCGGGATCTCGCGAAAGAGGCCCGAATTGCTGAGATCTGCGGCCAGCACCTGGGTGATGTCCGCGGCAATGCGGGCTGCCGCCGGGCTCTCGGGGACGAAAGCGGGGGCTGCGAACGGGATCGGTTCCCGAACGCCGTCGGTGATCGTGATGCGCAGCGGCTGCTGCTGCGCCAGCGCACTGACCGCCAAAGACAGTGCCAGCACAAGCGCACCGAAGAGACGTCTCATGTCGTGATCACTCCCCAGGATCCACCTTTGGGACCTTGTGCCCGAAAGCGCCCCCCGGTGAAAGTGGTCGCAGCACGTCAGGACACAAGGTCTTGATCCATTGCAACACTCCCGCGCAGCGCCCGTCACCGGGCGTCTGACGCGGCGCATATCTGCCGGGCGGTCAGCTGGCGGAATCCTTACGCGGAGCGGGGACCCGCGCCTCTCGGGGCGGACCGTCGCGGCTTACCATCGAAACGACAAACCGTTCCCGCCGCTCGGATCGAAGACGAACTCGATCGTCCGCCATTCGGCATACTTTTCCGGCGGCAGCTCGAACCCATCCCGCCCGCAGCGCAGGATTGAGCTTCGCGCGGCGTCGAACGCGGCCTCCATCCGGCTGTCGGTCAGGAAGGCCGGCTCAAGAAGGCGCGGCGTGCCGACGAGCCTGCCGTTGGGATCGAGATCGACCACGAGTACGACAGTCGCATCCGTGTCGCCGTCAATCGACACGGGAATGTTCCAACAGCTCTCCACTGCCACCCGCAAGCGGTCCTTTTCGGCCCCGGTCATCGGTGGCCCCTGAGGCAGAGCCGTTGGAGGGGCCGGCTCGGGACTTGGCTCGGCCACGTTCTCGTCGAGACGGCGAATCTCGTCCTCAAGCGCGCGTTCGACTTTTGCGAGCAGTCGCATCGCCTCAACCCGCTCTTCGAACCGACTGGGGCGGGGGCGGGGGCGCAGAGCGCCGAGATCGGCCTCTGCGACCTCTGTCTCTTGGGGCTCACTGGGCTCCTCCTCCTCTTCGACCCGCTCCGGCGGCGGATCGGGGCGGGACGGTGGCGGAGGCGCGGGTGCGCGCGGCGCGGTTGGCGGCGTCATCGGAGAGAGCCCCGCGCTCAACTGCGGTGCCGACGGCCTTTGCGGGGACGGGGTCGACGTCACGACCGGCGCATCGACGGAGGCTTGCACCTCTGCCACTTCGTCGAGAACTTCGACCTCGACAGCGACCTCCGGTTGGGCCAGCACTTCGACGAGCGCGGTCAAGTCCGGATCGCTGTCGCGCTCGGACGGATCCTCCACCAAATCCGTCACCGCCTCCTCCGGCACTGTCTCGGCTTCGGGCCGGTCAACGCTTGTTGCGTCGAAGGTCGGGGTGGCCATCGCCGCAATGTCTGTCATCTGAATGTCAGGTGCGATCTCGGGCGGCGTCTCTTCGACCATCACTTCGGGCTCAGGCTCCGGCTCGACTGTGGCCACCGGTGTCTCGGAAGGGGTTGGGGCTGTCGGCTGGGCGACGGGCAGCGTCTCAAGCGTGACCGAGATGGCCTGATCGATGCGGTCCGTCTCCCGCGTGGTCCAGGGCAGACCCATCACAATGGCCAGGATAAGCGCCCCGTGGACCGTCCCCGAGATCGCAAGACCCATGGTCATTCCGGCTCACTCCTGTCCCGGGTTGAGCGTCGGTCCGCCGCCCTCGGTCACCAGTCCGATGTTGCGGTAGCCGGCAGCGTTCAGCGCCCCCATCACCACCATCATCTCGCCGTAAGATAGGTTGGTGTCGGCCCGCAGGAAGATCTTGTCATCTCCATCCGCGCCGAGCACCTGCTGGAGGATCGGGATCAGCTCCGTCCGCGGAATCTCGCTCTCCTGGAGGACCACAGTGCCTTCGGCGGTAACAGAGATCGTCAGCGGCTCCTCCGGTTCTTGCTCAAGCGGCTCAGCCGCCGTCTGGGGCAGCTGAACCTCGACGCCCACGGTCAAAAGGGGGGCAGCCACCATGAAGATGATCAAGAGGACCAGCATGACGTCCACAAAGGGCGTGACGTTGATCTCCGACATCGGCGGCGGGCGTCCGCGGCGGCGGCGGGGTCCGGTTTGACGCGGAAGCGTGGCGCCCACGCCTCAGGCCCCCGTCGTCTCGAGCTGGCGCGACAGGATCATCGAGAACTCGTCGGCGAAGGCCTCGTGGCGGGCCGAGATCCGGTCAGCATCCCCGGAGAGCTTGTTGTAGAAGATCACCGCCGGGATCGCGGCCAGAAGACCGAGCGCAGTCGCCAAAAGCGCTTCGGCGATGCCGGGCGCCACAACGGCGAGGTTGGTTGACTGCTGGATCGCAATCTCCTCGAACGCGTATTTGATGCCCCAGACCGTGCCGAAGAGCCCGATGAAGGGAGAGATCGCGCCAACGGTGGCAAGAATGCCGAGGCCAGAGAGGATATCGTCCGACTCGCGGCTGATCGCGACCTGCATCGCCCGGTCGATCCGCGCCTGAGCGCCGGCGATGGTGCGTTGATCCGGAGCCAAGCTGCGGCGCCACTCTTTCATGCCGGCCACGAACACTTTTTCGTTGCCGCCCCGGGGATCCTCGCTGATTTCCTCGAACATCTGGTCGAGGGCCTGGCCGGACCAGAACGCCGATTCGAACGCTTCCGCATCGCGGCGGGCGCGGCCGTAGTTGATGTGCTTCTGGATGATGATCGCCCAGGACCAGACAGAGGCCACGACGAGCATCGCCATCACGATTTTCACTGTGATCGTCGCCCGCAGGAACAGCGCCAACAGGGAGAAGTCCAGCTCGCTGGCGGCGGTCAGTGCTTCCGTCTCCATTCTGCCTGCTCTTTCGCGTCGAGTCGCAGCGCCGTTCCTTGTCCCGCCGGCTTTGCGAGAATGTTTGCGCAGTTTGTTCGGTTATGTGACCGAATTATCGCGCCCTGTCCAGCTTGGCGAGGCGGCGCGGCTCAGGCACCGGCAGCAAGCTGCGCGAGCGCTGCGCGGACGCCATCCGGAAACCGCGAAACGCGTCCATCCGCGCCAAGTGCCGCCATTTTGACCACTGCGCCAACCAGAAGCGTTGCGCCGAGCCAGACGCCCTGGCGCATGGTCACGGATGCGTAGCCGACATCTGCGGTCGCGGTCGCGACTGTCAGAACATCGTCGAAACGGGCGGGCGCGTGGTAGTCAAGCTCCACCCGGCGCACGACGAACACCACACCCTCGGTGTCCTTCAAGGCGCGCTGGTCGACGCCGACGGCCCGGATCGCCTCAGTCCGCCCACGCTCCAGATACTTGAGGTAGTTGGCGTAGTAGACGATGCCGGCGAGGTCCGTGTCCTCGTAGTAGACCCTCAGGGTGTGCGTCTCCATCCGCTCGCTCCGATCGTGCCAGACCGGTTGCGTCTAGTCAGCGCCGGGCCGTCCGGCAAGCGGCGGGTCAGTCGAAGAGGTCGGATCGAGGCGCCTCGAGACCCAGATGCCCCCACGCCCGTGGGCCGAGGACCCGACCCCGCGGCGTGCGCTGCAAGAGGCCCTGCTGGAGAAGATAGGGTTCGATCACCTCCTCGATGGCGTCCCGTGCCTCGGACAGGGCGGCGGCAATGGTCTCAATGCCGACGGGACCGCCACCGTAGTGCTCGGCGAGGAGGCCAAGATACCGCCGATCCGCCCCATCGAGCCCGAGATCGTCCACGCCGAGCCGGGTGAGCGCACGGTCGGCGAGTGGCGCCGTCACCCGCCCGTCGCCTTCGACGATCGCAAAATCGACGACCCGGCGAAGGAGCCGGCCGGCGATGCGGGGCGTGCCGCGTGCGCGGCGCGCGATCTCCCGCGCTCCGTCATCGGTCGCATCGGCCTCGAGCAGACGCGCAGCCCGAGTGACGATCTGGACCAGCTCCTCGACGGTGTAGAACTCGAGCCGGAGGGGAATGCCGAACCGGTCGCGGAGCGGCGTCGTCAACAGCCCGAGGCGCGTGGTCGCGCCTACGAGCGTAAAAGGTTGGAGGTCAATCCGGACGGTGCGCGCCGCCGGCCCCTCGCCGATCACGAGATCGAGCTCGAAGTCCTCGAGGGCGGGATAAAGGATCTCCTCGACCACGGGGTTCAGCCGATGGATCTCATCGATGAAAAGAACATCGCGCGCGTCAAGGTTTGTCAGGATCGCCGCCAGATCGCCGGCCTTTGCCAGCACCGGGCCGGATGTCATGCGAAAGTTCACCCCGAGCTCGCGGGCAACGATCTGAGCGAGCGTTGTCTTCCCGAGCCCGGGCGGTCCGTGAAAGAGTGTGTGGTCCATCGCTTCGCCCCGGCGCCGGGCGCTTTCGACGAAGACGGCGAGGTTTGCGCGCGTCGCCTCTTGGCCGACAAACTCTGTCAGTGTGTCGGGACGAAGCGCACGGTCCCTGTCGCCGGGCAGCAGCTCCGGCCGCAAGGTCGGGTCCGGCTCATCCATGGCCGTATTCCGGACCGAACGAGCGCCTCATCAACAGAAGGTCAAAGGCGCATCCCTCAGGCGGGTGCGCAAGGGCCATCGCCGCGTCAGCGCGGCGCCTGTGGCTTTGCCACAGGGCTCCCGGGCATGCCCGGGAGCATGGCCCGTCCCCGGACCTCATGCGCCGGCACCAGGGGCCAAACGTTTGAGAGCCAGGCGGATCAACCCCGCTGTGTCGTTGCCCGCATCGTCGCTCACGGCCCGGATCGCCGCTGCCGCATCGCCCCTCTCGTAGCCGAGGTTGACCAGAGCGGAGAGCGCCTCTTCGCTTGCATGCGCATCGGCGCGAGCCTGCGGGGCACTGAGCGGCGTAGACCTTCCCATTGCAGACGGTCCCGGCCCCTTGTCCTTCAGTTCCATCGCTATTCGGGCGGCCGTCTTCGGGCCGATCCCCGGCGCGCGGCGGAGCGCTGCAGCGTCCCCTAGGCTGATCGCGCGCTGGACACCGTCAGCCCCGAGCGCACCGAGGAGCGTCACGGCGCCTTTTGCGCCGACACCCTGAACGGAAGTGAGCAAGCCGTGCCAGGCACGGTCCTCTAGTGTCGCGAACCCGAAGAGTTGCATCAGGTCCTCACGCACGATGAGCGTTGTGTAAAGCGAAACCGTTCCCCCCGGCGCAGGCATGGATGCAAGGGTTCGTTCAGAACAGTGTACGATATAGCCGACGCCGCCCGCTTCTACGAGGGCATAGTCTGTGCCGCAGTGATCCAGTGCGCCGGTGATCTTGCCGATCATCCACACCCTCCCCTGGATCCGATCGCTCCGGCACGACGCGCAAGGGTCATCCTGGGCCCGCAACAGGGGTCGCGGGCTCGGTCGCGTTGAAGGGGCGGCACCCAGCCCTGTCGCGCCCAGCGTGTCACGCGCCACCCCGTGCAAGAGCGGCCGAGAGGCGCCCGGCGCTCTCCGCATGACGGGCATGGCAGAGCGCGATCGCCAGGGCATCTGCCGCATCGGCCTGCGCCACGATCTGTCGTCCGGTCAGTTGCAGCGCGATCATGTGCGCCACCTGCGCCTTGTCGGCATGGCCGACGCCCACGACGGCCTTTTTGACAGCATTTGGAGCGTACTCCGCCACCGACAGGCCCGCTTCGGCCGGCACAAGCAAGGCGACCGCGCGTGCCTGGCCGAGCTTCAACGTGCCGGCGGCGTCTTTGTTGACGAAGGTCTGTTCGACCGCCGCGGCATCCGGGGCATGGAGCGCCACGACCTCCCTCAACCCCTCGAACAGCGACCAGAGACGACCGGCCAGCGGACCGTTGACAGAACTGACCACGCCATGGGCCACATGGTTCACGCGCCCGGACATGGCATCGACCACACCCCATCCGGTGCGCCTCAGGCCCGGATCAATTCCGATCACCCGCATTTACTTGCCTCAGTGTTTCGCCAAGACTAGCACGAAAGGTGAACACGAGGGAAGCGCCGGTATCGGCGGAGGGTCAGCGTCGTCCAGCCGTCGAGGGCCCGTTGCGCCTCTGCGTGAAACCCTTGGCCGCGGTAGACAGCCAACACACCGCGCGCTTGGCTCGACAGTAGCCCAGACAGCACAACCCGCCCGCCCGGAGCGACAGCGCGCGCCGTCGCCGGCGCCAACCGTCGGAGCGGACCGGCAAGAATGTTGGCGATCACCAAGTCAAAGGGCCCACGCGCGGCCAAGGCGTTTGCCTGAAAGCCGGCGGAGCGGATCACGGGCACAGAGACGCCGAGGCGGTTGGCCCGCAGATTGACCCGGGCCGTGGCGACGGCAGTCGTGTCGATGTCCGCTGCGACCACACGGGTGTGCCAAAGATGGCGGGCCGCCATGGCGAGGACCCCCGTTCCGGTCCCGATATCGGCTGTATTGCGGGGCACAATGCCGCGGCGCGCGAGGGCATCGAGGGCCAGGAGACAGCCGCGCGTCGTAGCATGGTGTCCGGTCCCGAAGGCGAGCGCCGCCTCGATCTCGAGCGCAATTCGGTGGGGTGGCAGGCGATGGGCGTCGTGGGCGCCATGCACGACAAACCGTCCTGCGACCACGGGCGCGAGTTCGCGCCTCACCTGCGCCACCCAGTCCCGATCGTCGAGCCGGCTGACCGCGAAGCCAGCCGCTCCATGCGCTGCAGCAAGAAGCGCCAGACCAGCCTGGTCCGGCGGTGAGGTAAAGTAGAGCCCGACCTCCCAAAGACCGCGGCCATCCTCGACCTCAAAGACGCCCGTTGCGACCGGTGCCGGCATCAGAGCGTCGCTGGCGCCGCCGAGCGCCTCCGCGGCTGCCGCACCATCGAGGGTCGTGAACGCTGTGTAGGTCGTCATGCGCGGGCCAGACTGAATGTCCGTGGACCCCCGGTGTCTCGCGTCATCCGCGCTCGACGGCCTCTAGGATAGACCGCTCTGAGAGCGCTCTGCTGATCTGCGTCACCAGATCGTCAACATGGTGGTCGGCCTCCACCCGATGCACAGGCACGGTCTGAAGCGCGAGCCAGGCCTCATGCGTTGCACGGTTGCGGCTCGGCGTCGGCTCGACCGTGTCGTAGCGCTCGGCCCACGACATGAAGGCGGCAAACGCCTGCGCCTGGGGTCCGCCGGGGGCGATGTCCTCGCCATACCGACGAAACTCCCGCGCGCGC
>JBCCWM010000052.1:0-16311 GCA_039193505.1 Pseudomonadota bacterium
GGGTTTTGGGAGGGTCAAACCGCATTCCATGGATCTTCGAGCGCGAGCATTGGCCGCTGTCGATGACGGCATGAGCCGGCGGGCGGCGGGACGTTTCGGAGGGGCTGTGGCGTCGGTCGGTCGCCGGGCCACGGGCACCTTGGCGCCGAAGGCTCAGGGCGGGGACACACGGTCCCGGCGCCTCGAGGAGCGCTGTGCCGAGGCAATGACGGGCTTCGGGGAGGAGCGCGACCGGACGCCGGTCGCGCTCTGCGCGCGGCTGGCAGCGCGCGGGATCGCGGCGTCGACGTCGACCCTTTCCCGGTTCTTCCGTCGACGCGGGATCACGCGGAAACACGTTGGAGGGATCAAGAAACGATCCGGTGGATCGTTTCGCCCGACACCGGCCACGGCGAGGCATGGAGCCGCCATCGGTCTAAGGACACTGCCGAGCTAGTAGAACCGCGCGGCGGTCCCAAGCTGTCGCCGCGCCCGGGTCGACGCTCAGCCCGATCTCGATCCCGAACGGCTTGTCTTCGTCGACGAAACCCGGACGGCCGCCGACAGGGCCCGCAGCCGCGGACGGCGGCGGGGCGTCGCGGAGCGGGCGTCCCGCACAGCCACCGCAAGACCGCCCTTGTCGCTGGCCTGCGTCTGAGCGGCCCGGTCGCGCCACTCGACATCGGGCTCGGACCGACGGCGCCTACCATGCCTTGCTGCTGGACGGGCCAGGCTGGGTCGAGGCCTCTGTCCGCCACGTCCTCGCTCCGACGCTGCGCCCTGGCGACACCGTCGTCATGGACGCCCTCTCCAGCCACAAACGCGTCGCCGCGCGCGGGTTGACAGAGGCGCCGAGCTGCGCGTCCTCCCGCCCCACAGCCCGGACGTCACCCTCATCGAGACGGCCCTCTCGAAGCTCGAGGCGCTCCTGCGACCGGCCGCCGAACCAACCGTCGAGGGCCTCCGGACCGCCATCGGCCACTTTGTCGATCTCACTCCCCCCCGCCGAGTTCGCGACCGTCTTGACCGCAACCGGCTCCGCACCGGAACGATCGGGATACGCTCTAAGCGCGTTGTCGCGGCTCGTCCGGCCTGGTTTCTCTCTGCGCGCTTGCCGGCTAAACCGCTTACTTCCCCCGCCCTAGCGTTCCCGACCCACTCAGCCTGTCCCCAACACGCCAGATCGTGTTCACTGGGCACCGCTCAGATGCGGGAGCCGAGGTCCTCAGCTGATGTGAGCGGGCCGCGGTTTGCGCTGGCGATGGGTGCGCCTGAGAGGTCGCGCTGGGGGGGTTGGCCTGAAGAGTGTCGCCGCGAGCTCGGTCTCCGGGTCAGCCCTGGCCCGCGGTTTGCTTGTCCGGCGGGGCGGCACCGGCTAGGCTCTGCGCGCATTCCTGTAGATGAAGGTCCGCGTAATGTCCGAGACGTCCGATCCGCTGTCCCGCCTCGCCGCCATGGGGCTCGCCCTTCCGCCTTACGAGCCACCGGCCGAGGCGATGATGGCGCCCTACAACAAGACCGGCAACCGGCTCCTTGTCGGCGGGTTGGCGCCGTTTATCCTGGAAGGGATGGAGATCCCGCGCCTCGGAGCGGACGCAAACGTCGACCTCAGCAAACTCAACATCGACGATCTCTCCGAGGATCATCCGCTGAAGAAGGCCTTTCTCGGCGCACGGCTTGCGACGCTGCGCGCGCTGTCTGTGGCAGCGCATGCGGCGGGCGACGATCTGAACAAGGTAAGCGGCTGCGTGCGTGCGCATCTCAGCCTTCGCACAGGGCCGAATTTTGAGCGGTTGGGCTTTCTCACGCTGCCGGTGGTGCGGATCATGAACTCTCTGTTCGGCCAACCGCCTGCGATGGGTGTGATCGGGGCGACGGCCTTGCCGATGGGCGTGCCGATGTTGCTTGAGACCGAGTTCGTCCTCAACGATGACTGACGGCCCGCGCTACCACTTTATCACGGGGCTGCCGCGATCGGGGTCGACCCTCCTCTCGGCGATCCTCCGCCAGAACCCGAAGGCAACGGCCGGGATGACGAGCCCTGTGGGCGCGATCACCAATGCCCTCCGGATCATGATGACGCAGAACACCGAGATCCGCGCGCTTGTCGATGACGGCGCGCGCTCGCGGATTTTGCGGGGGATCTTCGATGGTTACTACTCAGACCATCAGGACAAAGAGGTCATCTTCGACACCAACAGGGGGTGGGCCGGACGGATCCCGGAGCTCCTCCACCTCTTCCCGGAGGTCAAACTGATTGCGACTGTGCGCGACCCGGCCTGGGTCTTCGATTCGGTCGAGACGATCATCCGAAAGAACCCGATCCGCCAATCCTCCATGGTCAAGGCCGGCGCCAACATCGAGGCGAGAGCCGAAGCGATGATGTCGAACGAGGGTCTGATCGGCAGCCCGCTCGGCCACCTGCAGGAGGCCGTCTTTGGGCCGGACAGCCACCGACTGCTCCTCATCGACTACCGCGCGCTCTGCCTCGCACCTGACAAGGCGCTTGCAGGGATCTACCGCTTCATCGGCGAAGAGGCTTTCGAGCACGATTTTCAGAATGTCGAGTACCAACAGGAGGAGTTCGACGCCGCCCTGAACACACCGGGCCTCCACACTGTGCGAGGACAGGTTGAGTACAAGGAGCGTCCAACAATTCTGCCCCCGGGGATTTTCGCCAAACTTTCGGCACGGGCCTTCTGGAACGGCGACATCCAGTCAAAAGCGGCGCGGATCATCATCCCCGAGAAAACGGTGGAGCCCCTCGCCGCAGCGGACGGCTAGGGGATTGACGCGCCCGGCAGCCTGGCCAAGCTCAGCCCGTGGCTTCGGAGAGGTAAGATGGGACTAGGCGGGCGCATTGCGACCTGGTTTGACGGACGGTGGCAGGAGGGCAACGTGCCCATCATGGGCGCGGCCGATCACGGGCTCTGGCAAGGCACGCTCGTCTTTGACGGCGCCCGCTCCTGGGGCGGAATGGCGCCGGATCTCGATCTTCATTGCGCGCGGCTGATCCGCTCAGCCGAGGCCATGGGCCTCGAGCCGCCGCTCACCGCCGGCGAGATTGAGGAGATCATCCGCGAGGGGATTGCTCGGTTTCCGGCGGGCCAGGCCCTCTACCTCCGGCCTATGATGTGGTCGATGGAGGGTTCTGTGGCGATCATCGACGCCGAGCCGAGCTCCACGACCTGCGCAATCTGCCTCGAAGGGCTGCCGCTGCCGCAGCCGGGGGACTATGCGTTGACCGTCTCTCCCTACCGCCGGCCGCGTCCTGAGATGGCGGTCACGGAGGCGAAGGCGGGCTGTCTCTACCCCAACAACGCGCGAATTGTGCGCGATGCACGGGCGCGAGGGTTTCAGAACGCGCTCTCCCTCGATTTCGAGGATCACGTGGCCGAGACCGCCTCGAGCAACGTCTTCCTGGTCCGGGGCGGTGAGGTCTTCACGCCGGAGCCGAACGGGATGTTCCTCGCGGGCATCACGCGGGCGCGCGTGATTGACCTCCTGCGCGCCGATGGCGTGGTGGTCCGGGAGACGCGCCTCACTGTCGCGGATTTCCACGATGCGGAGGAGGTTTTCCTGACTGGCAATGCCGCAAAGACGATCCCCGTCACTCGGTTCGAAGAGAACCGTCTGCAATACGGCCCCATCGCGCGCCGCGCGCGCGAGCTTTATTGGGACTACGCCGCGGGAGAGCGTGTGTGAGCGTGCCGGCCGTCATGCGTGTGGTCGAGATCGCGCGGCCCGGTGGACCCGACGTCCTGACCCCCGCCATGCGGGAGGTCCCGCGGCCGGGGCCCGGAGAGATCCTGATCAAGCTCGCGGCGGCCGGGGTCAATCGGCCCGACGCGCTGCAGCGCGCGGGCGCTTATGACCCGCCACCCGATGCCTCCGATCTCCCGGGGCTTGAGGGGGCGGGGTATGTCGCGGCGCTCGGGCCCGGGGTGTCGGGGCTCTCCGATGGAGATGCTGTCACAGCGCTCTTGCCCGGCGGCGGATATGCGGAATACGCGCTCGCGCCTGCGTCCCATGCGCTGCCAGTGCCGTCAGGCCTTGAGCTCGAGGCGGCGGCCGCGCTCCCCGAGACGTTTTTCACGGTGTGGAGCACCGTCTTTGAGCGTGGCGGCCTCCGCGGCGGGGAACGGTTTTTGGTCCATGGCGGGTCCTCGGGCATTGGGACGACGGCGATCCAGCTTGCCGCCGCGCGCGGTGCGCGGGTCTTCACCACCGCCGGGAACGACACGAAGTGCCGGGCTTGCGAGGCCCTCGGCGCGGAGCTTGCGGTGAACCACCGCGACGCGGATTACGTCGCGACGCTCCGGGAGGCCGTGGGCGGCATCGATCTTTCGCTCAACATGGTGGGCGGGTCTTACCTCTCGCGGGACATAAAGCTCCTCTCGCCTGACGGACGGCTCGTGATGATCGCGTTTCTCGAGGGACCGCGGGCGGAGCTGAACTTCGCGCAGATCATGGCAAAGCGCCTGACCGTGACCGGAGCGACCCTGCGCCCTCAATCCGTGGCGGCCAAGGCGCGGATGGCCCGTGCGCTCAAAGCGGAGGTTTGGCCGCTCATCGAGGCCGGGCGGATCCATCCTGTGATGGCGGCACGCTTCCCACTCGAGGAGGCTGCGGCGGCGCACCGGCTGATGGAGACCTCAACCCATATCGGCAAGATCGTCCTTACGATCGGCTGACCCAGGCTGCGCGCCATTCGGGTGCCGGGAACGGGTCCGGCCAGTACTCCACCTGTCGCGCGATCCGCCCGTCGGTGACGGTCGAGAACGTGATCGCGCGGGCGTTCATCACGTCGTTTTGAACGAGGACATCCGTCACGACCTCCGCGCCCTCTGCCACCATGCGATCAATGCGGAACCGCCAAAGGCCCGTTGTCGGGTAGGCCGCGTTGAGAGCAGCAAAATCGGCGCGTCCCCGGATCACTTCGCCGGATTGAGGCCAGTGCACCTCGATCTCAGGCGCGAGCAGGAGGGCCGCGGCCGCAAAATCGTTGGTTGCCATGCTGGCCCAGAACGCGCGCAGGGTCTCCGCGGGCGTCATCGGATCGGCAGGATCTCAACCGCGCTCGCGGGACAGTCTCGGATCACGTCTGCGCCGCAGGCGCGTGGCTCCAACTCCCGCGTGAGGCAAATGCGCACTTCGTGGAGCAAGCCTTCGCGGCACGTCACAGTGATCCCGTCCGCCACCATGTCCGCGTTGACCTCCAGAAAGGCCGCCTCGACCACGGGCGGCGCGACGCTCAGCGGGCGCGGGATCTGGCGGAGGACTTCGGGCCGCTCCACCCGCTCATAGGCCACACGCGAAAGGCGCAGATAGTCGGGACCCGAGAGGCCCGTGCACCGCCCGTGCTTGTTCCATTGGTGCCAGGCAAGCCCGCCGGAGCCCATGATGTCGGTCATGCCGCCCGTCTCGGCCCGGCTCGGGTCGCGTCCACCCGCGCAGAACTCCGGATAGCCATCCTCATATTGGGGCCAGAGACCGTGGAGCGTGAAACCGTGGTCGTGACGCGGGTCGCACTGATCGGAGTCGCGCGCATCGCCTTCGAGGGTGCACCAACTCGCGCTCCAGCTGAGGGAGAGAACGTAGTAGTCGAACTCTCCGGCGACATCCTCCCCCATCGCGGGTGTTGCTGCCAGGGCCAAAGCCAGGATCGCGGGCCGCATTTCATCCCCTTTTCACTGCGCCGATACCTGTCTATATCCCAGACAGTCCCTCCGACGAAAACCATTGAGTGCGCCGCGGCCCCCTCTGTTTTCGGCCGGGGGTAGGATATGCGTTGCGCGTGAGGAAGGAGGACCCATGAGCCTGCCGTTGATGCAAAAGGCGACTGCCGTTTGGCTGATTGACAACACGACGCTGACATTTCCCCAGATCGCAGCATTTTGCGGGTTGCATGAGCTCGAAGTGAACGGGATTGCCGATGGCGAGGTGGCGCAGGGGATCAAGGGATTTGATCCAGTGGCGAACCATCAGCTTACGATGGAAGAGATCAAGCGCTGCGAGGCCGACCCCCGTGCGCGGCTTCAGCTCTTTAAGAATCCTGCGGCCGAGGGTGAGACCAAGCGGAAGGGGCCCCGCTACACGCCGCTTTCAAAGCGCCAGGACCGGCCGGCGGCGATTGCGTGGCTGGTCAAGTTCCACCCGGAGCTGTCCGACGGGCAGATCTCAAAGCTTGTCGGCACCACAAAGCCGACGATCCAGTCGATCCGGGACCGGAGCCACTGGAACATGGCCAACATCCAGCCCGTCGACCCCGTGGCGCTCGGCCTTTGCAAGCAAACGGAGCTCGATGAGGCGGTGGCCAAGGCCTCGGCCAAGGCCAAGGTCGGGATGTCGGAGGAGGAGCGGATGCGCCTCGTCTCCACCGAGCAGTCGCTCGCGATGGAGGGGAGCCAGACCCGCATGCCCTCGAATGTTTCGGGCCTCGAGGGCCTCACGCTCCTTGGCGACGATGATCCGCGCGGCGACACCGATCCGCGCGACCAGGACGGTCCCATCGACGCCGACAGTTTCTTCAATTTGCCGGCGTCAGGGGATGAAGACGACCAGCCCACCTGAGGGGCGCTGGCCGCGAGGAGCGCAGCGGCTCTGTGGCCAATGGGGGGCGCCGTCAGTGGGCGGGGCGCTCCATCGGGTCGAGCATCGTGCGTCCGCCATCGACGGCCACGATCTGCCCGGTGACGAAGCTCGCGGCCTCGGAGGCGAGGAACACAGCGACCTCTGCGGCCTCTTCCGCCTCGCCGATCCGGCCGAGAGGCGTCACCGCGGTCAGTTCGCTCTGCAGGTCCTCACTGGATTTCAGCGCTGACTGAAGGCTCGCGCTCATCACCGAGCCGAGGGCTATCGCGTTCACACGGATGCCCTTCGAGGCAAGGGAGACCGCCATCGACCGCGTGAGCTGGTCAAGTGCCGCTGAGACGACGGAGTAAAACGCGAGCTCCGGCAAAGTCCGGCGCGCGGCGATCGAGGTCACATTGACAATGGCGCCGATGCCGGCCCGGCCGCCATCCTGCCCGTTGGCCTCCTGGATCATCCGCCGGGCCACGGACTGGCTGAGGCGGAGGGTCGACACGACGTTGCGGTCCAAGAGATGTTCGAACGTCGTGTCATCCGGGTCGAGCGGATCGCACGCCATGACTTCCCGACTGGCGTTCACGAGAATATCGATACGATCGTAGGCATCGAGCGTCGCGGAGATCAGGTTTGCAATCGCCAGACGCTCCCTCAGATCGCCCGCGAAGAACTGCACGTCCGAGCCGTCCCGGGCCAGACGCTCCGCTTCGGCCTCGAGCCGCGCCTCGTCCGTGCCGGCGAGCATCACGCGCGCGCCTTCTTCGGCCATCTTCGCGGCAATGGCGAGGCCCACACCTGCGGCCGCCCCGGTCACGATCACCGATTTTCCGTCCAGTCCGTACACGGGTCCCCCCAACCGTTATGCCACGCGCTTTGGTGCCTGAGCGCGCAAAACCTTGAAGGCACCGGGCGACCCGGCCTCCTCCCATGTCCTGAAGGCGGCGTCGAGCGTCTTCTCGTAGGGAAGATGACGGTTTGCGACCAGCCAAAGCACCCCTTTTGGCTTCAAAAGGCGCGCGGCCGCCCGAATGAACGCCACTCCGAGGGTGGGATCCGCCGCGCGCCCCTCGTGAAACGGCGGGTTCGAGACAACTGTGTCGAACGCTCCGTTGTCGGGGTCCAATTGAGTCACGTCCTGCCACACAGTCTTGACGCGCGGGTCCTTCGTGTTCTCAAGGGCGACCTGCAGTGCGGCACGGTCCGTGTCCACCAACTCGATTTCAGCGTCTTCTGCGAGTTTCGGCAGAATTAGCGCCGTGAGGGCACCCCATCCAGCCCCGAGATCGGCAATTCGACCGGAGAGCGGCCCCGTGATCCGATCCGCGAGGATTTGCGTCCCGGCATCGACTTTCTCGTGGGAAAACATTCCCGGCGCTGTGACGTATCCGCTCCAATTCTGTTGCGGCGCAGCAAACCGAGACCATGCCAGCAGCTCCGCTGGCGTCTCGGCCGGTCTGGTCAGCCAGGCGACTTTGCCATGCGACTTTGGCAACACACCGTCGAGGGGCAGATGTGTCCTGATCCGGCGCAGGAGCGCGTCGACCCCGTCGGTCTTCGCCCCATCAATCAGCAGCGTGCCCCCTGGCCGAAGCCGCCTCAGCCCGCGTGCAACATCGGCGCGCGCCCGATCGCGGTGCCGATCGAGTGTCAGCAGAGCCGTATCGGCTGCGCTGTCTTCGGTGGGATCCATGGTCACGCCCCGCGCAGTGAGGCGCCGGTGGACGTTCACGTCATCGCTGAGCGCTGCGACGCTCCGCGGCTGCAGAGGATCGAACGCAATCTCAGGCGTGGGCCGCACAAGCAGGAGCCCGCCCACCTCCGCCTTCAGGGCGCCTTGATCGAACGGGGCGAGAAAGCGCGCGCGGATGGACGACTACTCTTTTTCCATGGTGCACTGGAGCGGGTGCTGGTTTCGCCGCGCATAGTCCATCACCTGAGTGACCTTGGTCTCCGCAATCTCGAACGAAAACACGCCTACCACGGCAACGCCCTTCTTGTGGACCGTCAGCATGATGTCGACCGCCGACTGATGCGTGATCCCGAAGAACCGTTCCAGAACGTGCACCACGAATTCCATCGGCGTGTAGTCGTCGTTCAGAAGCAACACCCTGTAAAGTGGCGGCTTCTGCGTGCGGGTGCGAGTCTTGGTGGCGACACCGGTTTCGCCGTCATCGGTCTTGTTCGGTGTCCCGGCCATGGATGTCGTGGGCCAGTTGGTCACGTCCTACGCCTCCAACATGGGCTGCTTCGGCGACAGTATATAAGCCCTCGACCCAACAGGAAAAGGGGGCCTCAGCCCCCTCACCCTGCATTCGAAGCAAATGTCCGAGGCTTAGGCGCCGTAGGACTTCATTGTCTCGGTCGCGGCAGAAAAGCGCGCCGAGAGCGGGGCCGATATGTCTTTGGCTGCGGCGACGTAGATGTCGTTCATCTTGGTCATTTGAGCGACCATCGTCTCGAACGAGGACTGCATGAACGCAGTCTGCTTTTCCATCAGCTCAGTCAGGTTTTTGGCCGATGCCATGTCCTGCGCCGCTGCAACCGTGTCTTCGAAGGACTTTTTCGAGAATGCGGTCAGCTCGGACCCAATGCCCTCGGCCGCTTTGGTTGCGATCTCGGACGACTTGACCACTGCGTCCATGTTCTCTTGGCTGAACGTGCCAAGATCCTCGAACCCTTTGGTCATTTTCTCGATTCCTTCTTTCATGGACTTCTGCGCGTCAGCCGCGAACTCTTCGACTTTTGCAGTGGTTTGGTTTGCCAATGCTCTCTCCATCACGTCTTCGGTTGGCGATGCTGGACTGTACGAGTCATGCTGCACTGCGTCAAGTATCAATGTTGCGGCGCACCAAAAATGTGTGGTGTTTGAGCAAAGTCTTAAGAAAGGGTTGTGACATATTGAAATTTCAAGCTTTTGAGTAAATTCGCTCTGTGCTAAAGAGACGGGAGGCCGGCAGCAGATCGGCTCATGGCAGGTTATCGATCGGCGGAGACCAGGATGGTCGGACAGGCGTTTCGCGCGAGTCTCCTCGCGCTCGGCTTCTTTATTTCTATGGTGGCCACGGTGCAAGCGGCGCCGTATGCGGCGCTTGTTCTCGACGCGCGAACGGGCGAGGTTCTGCACGCGGAGAACGCGGACACCCGGCTGCACCCCGCGTCGCTCACCAAGATGATGACGCTCTACCTGGCCTTTACCGAGATCAAGGCGGGGCGGATGCGCGTCGACCAGAAGATCACGATCTCGAAGTATGCGGCCTCAAAGCCGCCTTCCAAATTGGGGTTGCGCGCAGGTCAGACGATCGAGTTTCGCTATCTGATCCGGGCTGCCGCGGTGAAGTCGGCCAATGACGCTGCGGCCGCCATTGCCGAGGCGATTTCGGGCACCGAGCCCGCCTTCGCGCGGCGCATGACCGAAGTGGCGCGCGCCATGGGGATGTCCCGGACAACGTTCAGAAATGCCTCTGGCCTGACCCAAAAAGGCCATCTGTCTACGGCGCGCGACATGGCGATCTTGGGCCGGCAGCTCTTCTTCGACTTTCCTGAGTATTACAACCTGTTTTCGAGGCGCTCTACCGATGCAAAGCTCAAGGTTGTGTACAACACCAACCGCCGTCTCCTGGCGGCCTATGAGGGGGCCGATGGCATAAAGACGGGTTACACCCGCGCGGCGGGGTTCAACCTTGTGTCGTCGGCGCGCCGCGGGTCCGAGCGGGTGATCGTTTCGCTTTTCGGCGGACGGTCGGTCGCGACGCGCAATGCGCGGGTGGCGGAGTTGATGGACCTCGGGTTCAAGGAGATGCCATCGCGCGCGCAGACCGTCCGACCGAGCCGGCTGTTGATCGCTGCTCCGTCCTCTCGATATGCCGTTGCAAGCGCGGGTGCGCCCGCACGGAGCACCCGTCCCGTGGCGCGGCCTCACCCGCTTTTCACGCCGGCCGAACGGGACATCGTCATTGCCAGCATCCAGAAGATCGACACATCAGCGTCGGCCAAGACAGTTGTCGCAGATCCGACCGAGCCATTCGGCGCGTCGAGGTCGTTGCCCACCGGAGCCCGGGCGCAGCAGCTCGAGGATCTCGCCCTTTCGCTCGATCGCGCGGCAGAGGAGGCAGCGATTGTCCCGGATCGGACGCCCGCCGACTTTGCAATCGTTCCGCCGCGCCCCCGACCTGAGGACTTGCCGGCGGCGAAAACCATTCGGTTGGCGGCGCCAAAGCCGGCTGGGGATTACGGGGTCGAGCTCGGGGGCAGTTGGAGCCGGCCCGATGCCGAGCGACTGCTTCTTCGCACCGCGCTTCAGGAACTCGAGGCTCTCGAAGGATCGCAGCGGCGCTTGATGCCGAGCGGGGGCGGTCGGTTTCGAGCGCAGTTCGTCGGTCTCACGCGCATGGAGGCCGAGACGGCCTGCGCGCGGTTGAGCGCGCGCAAGACCGAATGCTCGGTCCTGTCCGTCGGAGGCTGATCCGAAGATCGCTCGTCAGAAGCCGAGGCCTTCGTACTTCCTCTTGAACTTCGACACACGCCCGCCGGTGTCCATCAGCCTCGTTGAGCCGCCGGTCCAGGCGGGATGCGCGCTCGGGTCGATGTCGAGCGTCAGGACGGAGCCGGGCTCGCCATAGGTTGAGCGCATCTGGACGATGGTGCCGTCCGTCATCTTTACGTCGATGAGGTGGTAGGCGGGGTGGATGTCTTTCTTCATGGCGCGCAGCTCCTGGTGGCCCGTCGGGCCGTCATATGTCGGGCGTCGAGACCTTCTCCGCGCCGTTTCGAGGCCGCGAGGTACCAGACTTGAGCACGGGCGGCAACCGCTCTCACGGGTCGGACCCGTCGGGGTCTTCGCTTCGATGTCGGTCGGGGATGTAAACGGCCGACCCGCCGGCCTCACGCTGTCGGGCCCGGCGGAGGTTTCGCACGGTTTCGACATGCGCCGTGGGATCGAAGACCGGTCGGACTTCGGCCGCTTTCCGTTCCGCAATGGACGCGCGGCACAGGCGATACCCGTGGGCCATAGCAGCGAACTGAACGCACTGTACATAGTAGAAGATCGCAACACCGATGCCGGCCCATGTCGCGAGCTCCGCCGTCGCCTCCGAGGTCGCGCCATCGGCATTCCAGGCATCGACCCCAGTGAATGTGCTGGCGAGCATCGCCATCGTAAAAGGTGCAACGCCGACCAGAAAGGAAAACAAGAAGATTCCTGGGAAGCTCGACCCGAAGCCGAAGATGAGGTCGTGTTGCGGGCTCTTTTGCACTGCGTTGGCGGCTGTTGCCGCCATTGGAACGCCGAGAAGCGCTGTTGGGAGCGCCCACGCGGCCGCCCCCCCGATCAGAAGAGCGGTCGCTGTGAGTGCAATCGCATCCGCGATTTCGACATCAGCGGAGCCGCCCAAGAGGAAACGGTGAAAGGGCGACACGAACGCGCTGCCCTCCTCAGGCACCTCTGCGGTCTGTGCCGCGGCCCAAGCGTCCGGGATGAGGGACGGAAGGAGGCTGTGGGTCAGGTAGAGCTGCACCACCATGGATCCGGCGAGTGTGATGATCACAGTCAGCAAGCCGTAGACGAACACAAAGCGCACTGTCGCCGCGACGAGCCCGTCAAAAGTCGGCGTCTCCGTCAAGCGGAGCGAGGCGAGCCCCGCCCGGATGCCGGTGATCACAAAGAAGGCAAAGCCGAAGGTCGACCCGATGACGATGGCAGCGCCGACAACCCACGGGTTTGGCACCGCCATGATCGGAACGGAGAGCGCCAGGGCCATCATGATCAAGACGGGCAGCACGCGGAACGCCACCCAGATTCCAGTGACGCAGCTCGCAACAATGAAGTGTGGCAGTGCCATGGCAATTCCCTGCGCTGGATTTTTGACCAAATGAAGGCCCTTGCATCCCTCCCAACTCAGACGCGCACACCGTAAATATGGCGTTGACACTGCACTGGGTCGCGACTACTTTCCGCGCGCTCGAGGGGGTGACCTCTCGACCGACATGTTAGTCTCTCTTGGCGGTCATGACCCAGGGCTGGGCCCTTGGTCCTCTGGTAGGGCACCGCGGCGGGTCTCTGAGCGGAGACACGCCGCGTCAGTGTATTGAATGCAGCGCTCAAGTGAGTGGCACGAGACGGAATGAACGCGGGGTTGAGAACCGAATGCCAACGATCCAACAGCTGATCCGGAAGCCCCGGCAGCCGAAGTACCAGCGGTCGAAGTCGATGCATCTGGAGAGCTGTCCCCAGAAGCGCGGCGTCTGCACGCGGGTCTACACGACCACACCGAAGAAGCCGAACTCTGCAATGCGGAAGGTGGCCAAGGTGCGGCTGACCAACGGCTACGAGGTGATCAGCTACATCCCGGGTGAGAGCCACAACCTGCAGGAGCACTCGGTTGTCTTGATCCGCGGCGGCCGCGTCAAGGATTTGCCAGGTGTGCGCTACCACATCCTGCGCGGCGTGCTCGACACCCAAGGGGTGAAAGATCGGAAGCAGCGCCGATCCAAGTACGGCGCAAAACGGCCGAAGTGAGGAGCTGAGAGATGTCGCGACGTCACCGCGCCGAGAAACGCGAAGTTCTGCCGGACGCCAAGTATGGCGACCGCATCCTGACGAAATTCATGAACAACCTGATGTACGACGGCAAGAAATCTGTCGCTGAGAGCATCGTCTACGGGGCGATGGAGCGGGTTGAGCAGCGGCTGAAGAAGGCGCCTGTTGAGGTCTTCCACGAAGCGCTCGACAACATCAAACCCTCGGTCGAAGTGCGCTCCCGCCGTGTTGGCGGTGCGACCTACCAGGTGCCGGTCGAAGTTCGGCCGGAGCGGCGCGAGGCGCTGGCGATCCGCTGGCTGATTAACGCGTCCCGTGCTCGCAACGAAAACACCATGGAAGAACGTCTGGCGGGTGAGTTGATGGACGCCGTCAACTCCCGCGGGGCGGCCGTGAAGAAGCGCGAAGACACCCACAAGATGGCCGACGCGAACAAAGCGTTCAGCCACTACCGCTGGTAAGCGAGGCGACGCGATGGAGGAGCCACCCGTCATGAAGGCCATCGGTCGAGCGGCAGAGGACGCCGCTCCCGCTGGCCTATTGCGCGGCTCCTCCGGACGTCGCAACGACAAGATACTGACGGGAACGCCTGCGACCCAGGCGGCGGACACTCAAAGGACCTGACCCAATGGCACGTGACTATCCCCTTGAGCGCTACCGAAACTTCGGGATCATGGCGCATATCGACGCCGGCAAGACCACGACGACCGAGCGGATCCTCTACTACACCGGCAAGAGCCACAAAATCGGCGAGGTGCATGACGGCGCCGCGACGATGGACTGGATGGAGCAGGAGCAGGAGCGCGGGATTACGATCACCTCGGCTGCGACAACCACCTTCTGGGAGCGGACCGAAGACGGCTCGGACGCGCAGACGCCGAAGCACCGCTTCAACATCATCGACACGCCGGGCCACGTGGACTTCACCATTGAGGTCGAGCGTTCGCTTGCCGTTCTCGACGGCGCGATCTGCGTGCTCGACGCAAACGCAGGTGTCGAGCCGCAGACCGAGACCGTTTGGCGCCAGGCCGACCGCTACAAAGTTCCGCGGGTCGTTTTCGTCAACAAGATGGACAAGATCGGCGCGGATTTCTTCAACTGCGTCCACATGATCCAGGATCGCACGGGCGCACGCCCGGTGCCGATCCAGCTTCCGATCGGTGCCGAAGACAAGCTCGAAGGCCTCGTCGATCTCATCACAATGGAAGAGTGGACCTGGAAGGGCGAGGATCTGGGCGCGACCTGGACCCGTCAACCGATCCGCGAGGAGATGAAGGACCAGGCCGAAGAGTATCGCGGCCAGATGATCGAGGCCGCGGTCGAGCAAGACGACGACTGGATGGAGAAGTATCTCGAAGGCGAGGAGCCCGACATCGAGACGCTTCGGAAGCTGATCCGGAAGGGAACGCTCGACATGGCGTTTGTCCCGATGCTCTGCGGCTCGGCCTTCAAGAACAAGGGCGTCCAGCCGATGCTGAACGCGGTGATCGACTACTTGCCGAGCCCGCTCGACGTGCCGGCTTACATGGGCTTTGCCCCCGACGATGAGACGGAGGAGCGCAACATTGCCCGCTCCGCCGATGACGCTCAACCTTTCGCGGGCCTTGCGTTCAAGATCATGAACGACCCCTTCGTGGGCAGCCTCACCTTCACCCGCATCTATTCCGGCGTGGTGTCGAAGGGCGATGGCCTGATGAACACGACGAAGGGCAAGCGGGAGCGGATCGGGCGCATGATGATGATGCACTCGAACAACCGCGAGGAGATCACGGAGGCGTTTGCGGGCGACATCATCGCACTCGCCGGTCTCAAGGACACGACGACCGGGGACACGCTCTCCGATGCCTCAAAGCAGGTCGTCCTCGAGACGATGACCTTCCCGATCCCCGTGATCGAGAAGGCGGTCGAGCCGAAGACCAAGGGCGATCAGGAAAAGATGGCCATCGCGCTCCAGCGTCTGGCCGCGGAGGACCCGTCGTTCCAGATCGAGACCGACATCGAAAGCGGGCAGACGATCATGAAGGGGATGGGCGAACTCCACCTCGACATCCTGATAGACCGCATGCGCCGCGAGTTCAAAGTGGAGTGCAACGTCGGTGCCCCGCAGGTGGCCTATCGCGAGACGATCGGCCACGAGGTAGAGCACACCTACACCCACAAGAAGCAGTCGGGTGGCTCCGGTCAGTTCGCAGAGGTCAAGCTTGTGATCACGCCGACCGAGCCGGGCGAGGGCTATAGCTTCGAATCGAAGATCGTCGGCGGCTCGGTCCCAAAGGAGTACATCCCGGGCGTCGAAAAGGGCATTCAGTCGGTTATGGACTCAGGCCCGCTCGCCGGCTTCCCGGTGATCGACTTCAAAGTGGCGCTCATCGACGGCAAGTTCCACGATGTGGACTCGAGCGTTCTCGCGTTCGAGATCGCAGCGCGGGCGGGCATGCGCGAGGGTCTCAAGAAGGCCGGCGCGAAACTCCTCGAGCCGATCATGCGCGTCGAGGTGGTGACCCCGGAAGAGTATACAGGCGGCATCATCGGCGATCTCACCTCGCGGCGGGGCATGGTGCAGGGTCAGGACACCCGCGGCAACGCGAACGTCATCAACGCGTTCGTGCCGCTCGCCAACATGTTCGGCTACATCGACAACCTGCGCTCCATGTCCCAGGGGCGCGCCAACTTCACAATGCAGTTCGACCACTACGAGGCGGTCCCTGCCAACATCTCGGAGGAGATCCAGAAGAAATACAGCTGAGCGGAGACGACAGGGCCAACCGATGGGGGTGCATCTCTACGCGCATAAGCTGAGTTACTTCAGCGTTCCGAAATGCGCCTGCACCTCCCTCAAGACCTTCTTTTTCGAGGTCGAGAACGGTGAGCCCTTCCGCCCCTTCCGTGCGAACGGCAAGCTGCGCCACATCCACAACGCCGCCTACGGCTCGAAACCCTTCGAGCGCGAGGCGCACCCCGAGATGGCCGACCATTGGAAGGCCGCGATCGTCCGGGACCCGGTGGACAGGGTGGTCAGCGCCTACGCCAATCGCGTGCTCGGCCATCGATGCCTCGCGGGGATCGCGCTCACCGAGGAGGATCGGAAGAAAGGGCTGACCGAATGCCCGGATCTGCCGACCTTCGCCCGCCATCTCTGGCGGTATCGGAAGCTCTCTCGGGATGTCGAACACCATGTCGCGGCGCTGACGCATTTTCTGGGCCGCGAC
>JBCCWM010000053.1:0-16213 GCA_039193505.1 Pseudomonadota bacterium
CATGTCCGGAAACACGGGCTTCACCCCGCGCGCGAGCGATGTCCAGCCGAGCGCGCCCGACTGCACCTCCGGGCCCGCGTCGAAGGAGGCTTTGGTCAGAAGCGCCCAGCTGAGCAGGTAGAGCATCGTCATCAGCCAGAAGACGGGGCCCTCCGCGGCCCAGACCACAACGCCCGACGGCGTCCAGAGCGTGAAGAGAAGGAGGAGTTGGACGGAAGCGATCGTCGCGTATGTCGTCGTCGCAAGAGTGGACCCGTAGGGCGCGAGACGTGCCAAGAGGCGCTGACCGCGTCGCGTCAGCAGTCCCGAGTGCGCCAACGGGAACTGCGCCAGAAGGAGAATGTTCACGATCCAGGCCCACACCCCCTCGAGCCGACCGAAGCCGGTGGTGAGGCCAGTGTAGAGACCGATGACCATGGCAAGGCCCGCGCAGGCGAAAATGCCATGACAGAGTGCGCCTGCGATGAGGGCTGTTCCAAGTCGAGACGTCATGGCGATGAGGTAGCCGTCCGAGATGTGCTGTCCGGTGACAAGTTGACGCTTGAGCTTAGGGCGGGTTTCTTGACCAAGCGTTGCAACCCTCGTGCAGGGTTTGGCGGGCTAGAGAGGCTGCGCGGGCCTTGCGCTCCGCTGGAACCCGCGTCAAAGGGAAGAGGATGATCGCACCCGAGCCGACAGATATGTTCCGCAGGGGCGAGGTGCTGAACAACACCTACGAAATCCTCGGTGTGCTCGGTCGCGGCGGCACGGGGGAGGTCTACAAGGCGCGCAATGCCTTCTCGGGCCGGGTTATGGCGATCAAGGCCCTCTCTGCGCAGTTCAGCCGCAACCAGGACGCGCTGGCGCTGATGCGGCGGGAAGAGGAGATCCGCGTCGTTCTCCACGATGCGGTCGTGCGGTATTTCGACAGCTCTCGCACCGCGGACGGGCATGTCTACCTCGTGATGGACTTCATCGATGGCCCGCTTCTCGCCGATCTGATGGAGGAAGAGGGCGGCCTCGCAGCGGCCGAGCTCTTGATCGTGGCAGAGCGGGTGGCCTCCGGTCTCGTTGCCGCTCACGAGAAAGGGATCGTCCATCGCGACCTCAGCCCCGACAACATCATCCTTCGAGACGGGCGGGCTGATGAGGCTGTGATCATCGATTTCGGCATCGCCAAGGACACCGCCGCCGGGGCGCGCACAATCGTCGGCAACGAGTTCGCGGGCAAATATGAGTACGCCGCGCCCGAGCAGCTCCACGGCCAGGCGACGCCCCTCTCCGATCTCTATGCGCTCGGAACGACGCTGCTCGCCGCCTATCGCGGCGAGGTGCCGCGGATCGGACAGACACCGGGTGAGATCGTCGAGGCAAAGATGCGGCCGCTCGATGTGCAGGGCGTGGAAGAGCCGCTCCGCAGCTTCGTTCTCTGGCTGTCTGCGCCCGAGGCCTCGAATCGTCCGCCGGACGCGGCGGCCGTCGTTGCACACATCCAGGCCCTCTCGCGCAGCGGTCGACCGATCTGGCGCCACCTCCGTCGCGCGGCAGTCGGCGTTTTCAGTGCGGCGAGCATGGGCGTGGCGCTCTGGGTTGCGGCGAGCGCGGGGCTCTTCGAGCGGCTGTTCGATCCAGGGCCTCCGACGGTCAGTCCGTTTGTCCTGTCGGCTGCAGCGCCGGCGGCGGAGGGCGCCCGCCTTGCGGGCTACGCCCCCGACGATGCCTCCGCCGAGGGTCTTCGCGCGGCCTATGAGCGGGCCACTGGCGCACGGCCCGATGCCGAGGCGCTGACCATTGCAAATGGGGTTCCGGGCCCTGACTGGACCGAGGGGGCACGCGCCCTCCTCGGCGCCATGGCGCTCGAGGACTGGTCGCTCGAGATTGCGGACCGGAAGGCCCTGGTTGAGGGGATTGCACGCGACATCGACACCCGTGATCGGGTTGTTGCGGCGCTTGAGGCGATCCCGCCGGATGTCCTGGATGTGACCGCTCAGGTCGCCGCCGGCCCGCGTCTCCTGCCGGCAGAGCTGGTGGAGGGGATCGCCGCCGCCTATTCCGATTGCGGTCCGCTGTCCTATGCGGGCAGCGGCGCCGCGCCATTGCGTCTCGGCGAGCCGGTTGTGCTCTCGGGCGCTGTCTCAGGACCGCAGGCGCGGGCGCTTCTCGGCGATGCTCTGCGCGCGCGGATCGGCGATCGGCCGCTCCGCCTTGAATTGTTGGAATACGGGGAGCGGCTGTGCGAAGTCCGCGATGTGCTGCCTGCGACCGAGCTCGGGGACCTTGCGATAGACCTACGGCACGGGGACACGGGGGAACTCAACCCCTCCGCGATCTTTCGGGTGGGCGACCAGCCGGTGATCGAGTTGCGGGTGCCGGAGGCGGATGCCACTGGGCACCTGTGGGTGTTTGTGGCCAATCCCGATGGAACTGTCGTCAACCTCCTCCCGCACCGGGCGCGGCCCGAAGATCAGGTCAAGGCGCTCGGTCGTGTCGAGGGCGAGGCGCGCCGGATCCCCGTGACCCACTCCGCTGCAGCACGCGATGCCGCGCGTGCCGCGGGCGGGCCTGAGCTCCTGACCATCGGGGTCGACGACAAGAACTTCGGGATCACCAGCATTTTCGTCCTGCAGACCGACCGACCCGCCTTCAGCCCACCGCGGCCCGAGCAAGAAAGCGCCGCATCGACGGCCCGTGCGATCGAGACTGTTCTGACGAACGAAGGACTCTCGCTTCTCGGGATCGCGATGCAGACAGTGGAGACGCGGCCATGAGCCGCGCAACGATGGGGGACCGTTCGATGATCGATCAGCAGCGGGGCGGAGAGAGGCTCCATCTCAGCCGGCGATGGCTCGTGCTGGGCGCCGGCGCACTCGCGGCGTGCGGGGCCGAACCGCCGGCGCGGGCATCCGTTACCGTCTCTGGCCGCCCCGGCATGAACCCGGCACCCGGCGGCGGAGATGCGCCGGTGACAGTCTCGATCATCGAGCTTCGGCGCGGCGATGCCTTTGACGCCGCGAACGCCTTGACGCTGCGCAATCCCGAGGCTGCGCTGGCGCCGGACTATCTCGGGCGGACTCTGGTGACAGTCGTGGCCGGCGGGACCGCATCGCGCGAACTGATCGTCAACGAGGACGCGACGGTTCTTGGCCTCTTTGCGGATTTCCAGAACCCGACGCTTCGAGCGTTCCGCGCGAGCATCGGTGTCGCCCGAGGTCAGCGCTATGCCGTGCGCGCGATCCTCGGGCCGGACGGTCTCAGGTTGGGGTCGGGCTAGACCGCCGCCCCGTCACCCATCAACGGTGATGATCGCGACCGAGACATTGTCCGGCGCCCCTTTGCTGAGCGCCGTTTCCACAAGATCGGAGCAAATGGTCTCAGCCGGCGCGTCGGCCCCAAGCAGGGCCTCGATGTCGGTTTCGTCGACGCAGGCCGTCAGGCCGTCGCTGCAGAGGAGGAGGCGGTCGCCCGGCACGACAGCAGACGCGACGTAGTCCGCCTGCACCATCGGGCGGACGCCGACGGCCCGGGTCACGACGTGGCGCTGCGGATGCGCCTCGGCCTCGGCCTCGACGATGTGCCCGCGATCGATCAGGTCCTGGACCACCGAGTGATCGCGTGTCAGCGCCTCCAGATGGCCATGCCGCCAGCGATAGGCCCGGCTGTCGCCGACCCAAACCACATGCGCCATGCCGGCCCGGACGACGGCTGCAACCAGCGTCGTCCCGATCGGACCGAGGCGCTCGCGCTGGGCGTGCGCAAAGATCCGGTCATTGGCGGTTGCGACAGCATGTCGCAGGGCGGCGGCCGGTGCGTCGAAGCTCGTCATCTCCGACAGTGCGGCGACGGCCATTCCTGCGGCCATGTCCCCGTGCCCGTGACCGCCCATGCCATCGGCCACAGCCCAACAAATCCCATCGGCGTCGTGGTAAATCGCGTCCTCATTGACCGCACGAACGCATCCGACATGCGTCATCGCAGCACCTCGGGTGGAGGGATCGGCGGCCGGAATCGGCGGTGTGTGCGTGACAGGACGGGTCACGGGCGCACCGATGATCGCCTTTGGGGTGAGTCATGCGCGAATGTTTCGCGAAGCATCTGTTACCCTTGCCACACTTTGCCCGTGGTTCAACGCTATAATCGTGGTAGAACTAAGGAAAAGTTTTGTCCGCCGGAGTTTAACAAAAGATGGCCCGATCGATCGTTGTGATGTGTGCCCTCGTTGCCATGCCGTCTTTCGGTGTGGCGGAGGAGATGACGGACGCTGAGCTCGCTGCTCTTTTCGAGAGTCAGCGCGATGCAATTGCCGCTGTCGAGAAGGGGGAAGCCGACGCCCCGCTCGGTCAGTCGCGCGGCCTCGCGGCCGCCGTTGATCTCGGGGCAACCCGAGGGCTGAAGCTCGTGGCGGTGGAGAGCGACGAGACGGCCTCTCAAGAACGCGGCGTTGTCGTGACGTCCAGTGCCTCTGCGATGGAGGCAACGACCGAGGCTGCCGCTGCCACCGATGCCGTGGCGACCACGGAGCCCGCGGTTGCGACCGCTGATGAGGGCACAGCGTCGGTCACCTATGCGTCCTTCGCACCCGAGTACCAGATCAATGTGCGCGTGACGTTCGATCTCGATTCTGCGGCGCTCCGTGAGGAGGAGAAGCCGCGCCTCGAGCAGCTTTGCCGCGTCATGCGTTCGAGCGATGTCGAGAAGTTCCGCGTCGTGGGCCACACCGACGCGACCGGCTCGGAGGAGTACAACCAGCGGCTGTCTCGGCTCCGCGCAGAAGAAGTGCAGCGCTTCTTCGTCGAAGAGTGCGGGATAACGGCCGAGCGGATCGAAGCGATCGGCGTGGGCGAACGCTTCCCGTTCGTGGCCGATGATCCGGAGGCGGGCGAGAATCGCCGCGTCGAGTTCCAAGCCCTGAGTTGAGCCGCTAGCGCGGGCCGGTTGACACAAAAAAGTAGGACCACTCGCCCTTGAAGGCGGGGTCCTCCTCTCGCGAACGGGCGACTTGCTCCTGCAGCCACGCGAGGTACTCATCCGCCGGCTCGCGGATCGGACGAAGGGTGTCGGAGAGAGGGGATGAGGCGGCGAAGACCACGACGATCTCGCGGTCATAGGGCGGGCTGACGATCATCCGCAGGGGAAATCCGGCACCGCCAATGCGGACTGTGTCCTCCTCCTCAAGAAAGATCGGCTCGACCGCGTCGTTCGGCGCGAGGTGCAGCACATCGCCGGCCGCGTCAAAGTAGTCCACGTAGAGCGTCGCACCGTAATCGGCCCCGCCGATGTCAAGCATCAGCTCATCGCCGTCTTTCAGGTCGTAGATCCGCGCGTAGCCTTCAGGGCCGACCATCCGTCGGTTGGTCAGGTGTTCGCTCGACTGCGGCAGGCCGACCTCGTCGATGCCGTCAAAGATCTCGCACTGCGGCCGTGGCAGGATCCGGAGCTCGTCAACGACCGGGATGTCGGCCCCGAGATGCGTCGTCAGCGCCGTTGTCAGTGTGCCGCGAATCACGTCCTCGGGCACATGCCCGCGCAGACGGAGGGCGCCCGCATCCGGATCGAACTCCGCCCGCAGTCGAGAGCACGGGACCCGGGCGAGGACATCGCCGATGTCCTCCCGCGCGGTGCGGGCGCCGCGCGCATCCGACGGCGTCATAAATGCCTCAACCGCAGCGAGAGAGACCGGATCGACGGTGCCCTGCCCCCCGCCGTTCCAAGCAAGCGAGGCCCGACCAGCCAGCGCGGGGAGCTCCGCGGCCGAGAGCTCCCCATCGCTCGGAGGTGCGGCGGTGGCAACGACATCCTCTCTCGGTGCGCTCTCCGCGGCCGCCGCCCCGGTCGACGGCAGGGCGGGCGCGATGGCCGAAGGGGGGGCTGCGGGTGCCGCCGCATCCGCGCGGGCCACCACGGCCTGCGTCGCAGGCGCCGCGGGTCTGTCCACCGTGACCGCCTGCCCTGCCGGGGCCGCCGGCTCGACCCGAACGGCGGATGCGGGGCGAGAGGCGACGGAGCCGGACGAGAGCTGCGCGACCTCGACCGCGGCGTCCTGCCGAAGGGCAACCGGCCCACTCAGCGGCAGGGTGGTGGCGAGCGCGAGCGTCACCGCAGGTGTTGCGGCGTCGGGCAAGGTGGCCGCAGGAAGGGCCGCAGCGTTCAGTGTGGCGTCTGCAAGTGCTTGGCTTTCATCTGTCGGTGCCACGAGCGCCGCCGCGGTGGGGAGAGGTGGCGACACTGCCGCCGCCGCAGCGCCCTGCGTGGCGGCGATCCTCGCGCCCACCGACGCGCTCGCCGCCTGAGCCTGGGACGGGATCGCTTGCGTCTCAAGGGCAGGGGTTGCGGCCGCGACCGATGGTGCCGTCGATGAAGGCGCCGCCGCGAGGGCCGTGACGCGCGTCGCCTCCTCGCTGACCGAAGCAACGCTTGACCCGCGCAAGGGCGCGCCGCTCACGGTCGGGGCGACGGAGGCCACCGGTGCAACGGCGGCGGTTGAGGGCAAGGCCGCCGGTGCAACCTCAGTGCCCGCGGCAACGGAGGTCTCCAGGGCATCGGCCGCCGGCGTGGCAGCGCTCGCGCGGCTCTCTCGGACGACCCCTTGTTGCAGCGACTGGCCTTGGTCCGCACCTTCCGCGGCGGCGCGTGCGCCCTCGGTTCCTTGTGCTTCGGCCTCTGTTGCGCTGACCGCGGTCGTCGTGACGCGCATGTCCGTGTCGCCCCGGCTTTGGTCCTCCGGGGCCGGAGCGGTCCTCGCCAGGAGGATCGCAAGAACGGCCATCCCCCCGTGGAGACCGAGCGAAACGAGGAGGGCAAGCGCGGCCCTCACCGCGGATCCGGGGTCACGACCAGGAGAATTTCGCGCGCGCCCACCTCCTCGAGCCGGCCGATCAGCGTCAGCAGATGGCGCAGCGCCCCCTCGCCATCCGCGTTGATCCGGACCGAGAGATCCGGACTGGCGTCAAGCGCCTCCGCCAGTGCGAGGGACAGCGCGCCGGGACTGATCGCCGTCCCGTCGAGCGCCAATGCGCCATCGGTCGAGACCATCACCATGACGCCGCCGCCGGGCAGATCCGTGCCCGTGTCCGAGACCGGCGGCGTCAGCTCAAACGGGGCAGTGGCATCCATCCGACCGACGAGGAGCGAGAAGACGAGCAGGAAAAAGACCACATCGATGAGCGGCAGGATCGTCTCCGGCATCGCACGAGGGCGGGGACGCGAAAGCTTCATGGCGCGTCCGTCCGCACAATGCGGATCGAAGGGGCGCCGGCGCGGGTCAGCGCCTCCATCGCCGAGACCAGCGCTTGCACGCTCGCCGCGGGGGAAGGGAAGAGGAGGACGCCGGCGACCGGATCCGGTCCGAGTGCGACGCGGGCGGCGGTTTCGAGATCCCCCACCGGCCGCCCGCTGATCACGGCCGTCCCGTCGGGGGCGAGGCGAACGAGGAGGGTGTCGGCAGGGCCGGCCCCCGCGCCCGCCTGTTGGCGGGTCTCCGCCAAGGGCAGACGGTCGAGGTCCAGATAAGTTGAGGTGACCAGGAAGAAGACCAGCAGAATGAGCATCGCATCGACGAGTGGCACAAGCGTGATCAGCCGGCCCGGCGGCTTGGGGGGCCGCAGCCGCATCAGCGCGCGGCCTCAGGCGGCGCGAGCCGGATCGCAATGTCCTCGAGCGTGCGCCCGGCCCGATCGACGCGTGCCGCCAAGAGATGCGCGGCCGCCGCCGCCGGAATGGCAACGATGAGCCCAGCCGCCGTGGTCAGAAGAGCCTGCCAAATCCCGCCCGCAAGCGCGGCGGCATTGGCCGCGCCGCCGGCAAGCTCGAGGGCCTGGAAGCTCTCGATCATGCCGAGAACCGTTCCCAGAAGGCCGAGGAGGGGCGCCGTCATCGCGATCACCTCAAGGAGCGAGAGGCGGCGGCGCATCGCTGCCATCTCGCCCTCCCCCAACCGCTCGGCCTCCGCATCGAGTGCCGCGCGCGGCCGCCCCTCCCCGAGGAGGCGCAGGATCGCGAGACCGAGGCGGTCGGCCGGCGCCCGTCCCGCCTCGAGGATCTGGCGCGCGGCGGCACGGTCGCCCCGTTGCGCGGCCTCCACGGCCTTCGCACGGGTGTCTTCGCCGTCGAGACACCCCCAGAGCTCTGCGATCTTGATCCCGATCAGAGTGATCGACACGACGGACATCACCGCGAGCACGATCATGATGAGCCCCGCGGGGCCAAACGCGTCGGCGAGCGTCAGGCTCATCGCTACTTGACCAGTTCCGCCTCGGCGAGGCTCGTCAAGTCGAGGAACGTGTAGCAGTCGATCGGATCGGCGTTCTGCGGCGTGCAGGCTGCGATGTCGTGCAGAATGATCTCACCGACACCGGTGCAGGCGAGCTCCGGGATCTCGAAGAGCTTCAGCGTGGTGCGGGCCGCGGGCAGCGGCGCCGCGTCGATGGTGAGCAACCGGTCGATCACGCCTGAGGGGGCGAGGATCGCGAGAGACATCTCGAAAGCTTCGAGCGTCTCGCCGATCCCGTTCCGGAACAGGAAGAACGCCCGACAGCCCCCGGCCTCCCCCTCCTCAAGCTTGTTGAGTTCGACACCGAGGCGGCCCGACTGAGCATGGACCGGCAGACTGAGAGAGACGAGCAGAAGACAGAGGAGAAGGCGCACCGGAGAGATCCTTTCAGGGTCAGAGATCGGCGAGATCGGAGGCGATGTCGCGCATCGCGGCGATCCGGCTCTGCAGCCGGCCGAGCTCTCCGTCATACGCGCTCGAGGTCACCGGGGCACCGGTCTCGATCAGAAGCGAGCGTGTCTGGCCGAAGAACCGCTCCTGCACCTCCGCGGCTTCAACCGCCGCGACCGCCTCGCTCGCATTGCGCTCGACCCGGGTGCTGTCGGCCGCGACCTGCGCCCGCTGCTCGGCGAGGACGGCCTGCATTGCGGCGATCGTGCGTTCGAGCCGCGCGTTTGTCGCCTGGATGTCGCTGATCACCTGGCCGAGGACCTCCTCCTCGGTGGCGAACTCCTCCTGGAGCTGGCGGACGTAGTTGCCGGCCCCGGCGCCGACCAGCTGCCCGATCTGCGCGCCACGCGCACCGCCAAGCCCGCCGCCGAGGAGGACGCCGATCGCGGCGCCACCGGCTGCGCCGACCAGACTGCCCTGCCCAACTGTCGATTGCAGCGCCTCGCGCGATTCGCGCAGCTCCCGCTCCGCCGGAGTTTCGGCCTCATAGGACAGGAAGTCGCCCTCGCATGCGGCCAGAAAAAGAACGCCAAAGCTCAAAACCGTACGCCGACCGATCATCACACCACCTCTTTTCATCTTTGGTTTCTTTCCTTTTACCCCCGCGCAGCCCGCCACGCAGCGTCTTTCTGCGCGCCGCACAACAATCGCCACCGACCGGACACATTCAGAACTTAACCAAGTGTCAACCTCCGACTATGGTGAATCCGTCACGCCCGTTGGCGGCCTAAGGTTGGAGGACACTCGAGATGCGCATGATACTGACGCTTGTGCTCGCGCTTGCTGCGAGTGCCGGCCTCGCGACGGAGCGTGTGGCGCTTCTGATCGGGAACGGCACGTACGCGCTGCCCGGCATGTCACTGAAGAACCCCGTAAATGATGCGGACGCAATGGAGGCGAAGCTGACCGATCTCGGCTTCGAGGTCCGTGCGCTCCGCGATGCGAGCCGGGCGCAGATGCGCCGCGCGCTCGACTGGTTGGAGACGGAGGCCGAAGATGCCGAGATCGCGCTGGTCTTCTACGCCGGCCACGGTGTCCAAGTCGGGGGTGAGAACTTTCTGATCGGCACCGATCTCGCGGCTGCGGAACAGTCCGCGATCGCTCCGGCGAGCGTAACGCTCGGCGACATTCGCGAGACGCTGGCCAATTCAGGTGCAGATCTCGGCATGGTGATCCTCGATGCCTGCCGCGACAACCCGTTTGCGGGCACCGGTGAGATCAAGGCGGGCCTCGCCACGGCAAACTCCGGCGCCGGGCTTTTGGTGGCCTATGCCACCGATCCGGGCAACGTCGCCTACGATGGGGCGGGCGAGAACAGCGTCTTCACCGCTGCCATGCTCGAGCATCTGGACACGCCGGGCCTTGACGTCCGGATTATGTTCGGCCGGGTCCGCCAGTCTGTGATCCGCAAGACGGACGGCGCTCAGATCCCGTGGGTCGAGGAGGCCGTGCTCGGCGAGCATGAGCTGGTCGCCGATTCAGGCCCCGCGCTCGGGCCGAGCGAAGACGATGTCGAGGACTGGCGCATTGCGTCCGCCGATGGCACGCCCGCGGCGCTACAGGTCTACATCGACCGGCACCCCGATGGCCTCTTTGCCGACTTTGCCAGACGTCAGATCGAGCTTCTGACCTCAGCCTCGCCGACCCTCTTTGCGGCCGGCGATGCAGAGGCCGCGCTGGCCTCGGTCGACGTCCGCGCCGTGGGCGCAGCGCTCGACCTCCTCGGCTACATCACCGACACCCGCGGCCTCGTGCTTGTGCGCGCGGAAGAAGTGGAGGTCGCGAGCGCGGATCCGATCGGGGATATGCCCGAGGAGCTGACCGTTGCCTTCAACGCATGGCGGTCGACACAGCCGACGCCTGAGACGGCGACGGCCGATGTCCTCCTCCGCGATGCAGCGCGGCTGGCGATGTTCCTGGCGGCGAGCACGGCGCAGCAGATCAGGACGGATCTGAAGGCGCTGAGCGCGGTCGAGACGCTCCTCGACACGACGGAGCGAGACTACGCTCAGATGAAGCTGTTGGCGACCGACAGCGCGGCCGACAAGCAGGTTCTGTCCGAGGCTGCCGGCGCAATCGCCGAGATCGAGAAGGCGCGAGAGAAGATCGAGCGACGCCTCGACGACAGCCGCACGTACTATCACGAGCTGGTCCTGACCGCCGACGACAACTTCAGCACTCAGACCACAACCGCCCTGCTGGCGCAGCCGACGCAAACGCGGAGCGCCGTGCCGGTCCAGAGCCGGGTGATTGCCGACGCGGAAGTGTTCGTCCGCCAAGTGGCGGAGGCTTCGAACCGCCCCCGCGGATCCTACGCCTGGCTGTCCGATTTTCTCAGCACCGAGGAGGGGTGAGCCATGCGCTGGATCGTTGTCCCCGCCCTTGTCCTCGGCGCCTGCGCGACGTCTGACGATCCGGCCGATGGCGGGTTCTTCTCCGGGGTGGCTGGCGTCACATCGGGCAGCTACCAGGGTCGGGTCGACGCACTCGAGGCGGAAGCGCAGACCGAGCGGGAGCGTCAGGCCGCGCTTCAGGCGGAGCTCTCGGGCCTCGAGCAGCAGCATGCCAGCCTGAAGCTCCGTCTGGCCGAGCAGCGCTCGGGCCTCGCCTCGAGCGGGGTGCCGGTGCCCGCGGACGTTGAGGCGGCCGTCAGCGCGGCCCTCAGCGCAAACCCGGGCGGGCAATCGGATGCACAGCGTCTGGAGGCGTTGCGCGCGGCGGTTGCCGATGCCCAGGCTCTCAGCGAAGAGTTGGCAAACCTCGCGGGATAACCCAGCTCTGGGGCCTGTGCGTTTGCGCGCATCATCGCGGCATAAACGCATCATACGTGTGACGAAGTCACATCCGTCGGCGGGCATCGCTGGACTTGCTCACACCCCTGTGTGACCTCTTTCGCTAAGGCGCGGGGGCGCTGAACCGAGGGGTTGCGAGGACACATCAATGAGCAAAAAAACCAGCGATATCCGCGGCAAAGGCGCCGCTTTGACAGCAAACGGGATGGTGACGGGCGCCTGCACGGCAGCGGCGACGGTCGCCCTTTTGGGCCTGGCATCGGGCGCCGTCGCGCAGGAAGTGGCCGACGAGCTTTTTGAGGTGGTCGTCACGGTGGGCGACACGCAGGGCTCAACGACGCTCGACGGCATTGAGGATTTTTTCGAGGCCTTTGAATCCGGTGAGACCGGCGGCGCGGACCTTGGCATAACGTCGCTCTCGGACATCAACGAGAACTACACGGCGACGAGCGATGCCGTGGTCGACGCAAACCTCCGCGGCCTGCCGATCCAACTCGAGTATTCGGGCACGTCAGTCACCTTCCGTGTCCCCGACCTGGACATCGAACTCATCTTCGACGACGCCGGCTCGCGGACCGGGAACGAGGACGATCTCGAAACCTTCCTCGAAGACGACACCGACGGCGTTCTCTCGTCGATCCTCGAGGGGCTTGTGGCGGAGACGCCGAACGATCCGGTCGCCGGTAACCCAAACTCGCTCCAAGCGCAGCTCTTCACCTCGGACTTCAGCATCGGGACCGCGGTCGGAACGGGCAATTCCTTCGCCACAACCGGAGGAGGCGCCGGCGGCGGCAGCGAGACCGCGGGCGAAGGCGGGGATGAGCCGAACCTGATCGGCTTCGGCGCCCGGCTCGGCCGCTTCACCGCGGACGGTGTCGACACGACCGTGGTCACCCTGCCGCTCAACTACACAATCCCGCTCTCCGATCCGCGGTACGCGATCATTCTCGACTTACCGCTGACCTATGTGCAAACGGAAGACTTCGACAGCTATTCGGGCTCGTTCGGTGTGGGCGTCCGGGTGCCCGTTTTCGACAACTGGTACCTGACACCGGCCGCACGCGTCGGCGCGACCGGGTCGATCGACCTCGGCTCCGCGGGTGTGCTCTACAGTGCCAGCTTGTCCTCGAACTATACCATCGGGGTGGCGGGCCTCGACGTGACCTTGGGCAACTTGGTCTCCTATGTCGCCACCGCGCCGGTCGACCTGCCAACAGGTGACTACGACATCGAGTACGATCTGCAGAACTTCGTCAGCCGGAACGGGGTTGAGGTCGGGGGCGGCACGTCGTTCGAACTCTTCGGCAACCCGGTGACCTGGGAGGCATCTGCCGTCAACACGCAGATCTTCGGCGATGACGTCTTCATCGACAACTACACCGATCTCGCATTGTCGGTTGGCACGCGGGCCTCGCAAAACCGACTGACCTGGGACGCCTTGCGCCTCGGCGTGACCTACACCTTTGCGTCGGGCGAGGACTACGACGGCTTCCGCGTCAACTTCGGCTACCAGTTCTAAGACGGCGCCCAGCAGACCGGAATTGACCGACCGGGTGCGGCATTCGACACGCTTTGCCGCACTCCGCCTGAGACGCCCGGCACCCCTGCACGTAGTCTCTTCGGAGACGCAGACCGGAGGTGCCCTGTGCTCTCAAAAGCCGACAAGAGATCGTCCTGATGCGCGCGCTCGCCGAAGCTGGGCCGCTGCGCGTCCATGCCGTCGCAGGGACGTATGTGGTGCTGCTCGGGTTTCATCTGCCGGAGGACGCATGCGACGGCCTCGCCGGCTTTGCGATTCACAAATGGGATCATACCGCGCGAGAGGCGCACTACCTCGGTGGCATCAAGACGTTCTCCGAGACCGATCCAGGCCTGCCGCCGGGCAGTCTCAACTCCACGCGAGAGCACCCGATCCAGTCCTTCCAATGGGCGGATTACGGCGCCGTTCCAGGACATGAGTACACCTACACGGTGGAGGCGCTGACCGGCCCGCCAACTGCGCTGGAGGTGATGGAGAAGGTCGAGATCGAAATCACGACCGAGCATCCGGCGACGGGCGACCATGACATCTACTTCAACCGTGGGATTGCCGGCAGCCAGGCCTTCGCGCGGCGCTTCGGCGATGTCGCGCCGGACGAGATCCCAAACAACAAGGGCTATGAGTGGCTGTCCCGCGGTCTCGCGGAGGCGCTTTGGGCCTACATCGAAACCGCTGAGCCCGGGCGCCACGCGCTCCGCATTGCGGCCTATGAGTTCAACTACGAGCCGTTCCTCCAGATTGTGCAGGCGGCCCATGCACGCGGTGTCGACATTGAGGTTGTCTACGATGCCCGCCGCGACAGCCCGCGGGAGGCAAACCGCGCTGCAATCGTCGCCGCCGGGCTCGAAGCCATCGCACATGAGCGGACACAGCCCAAGTCGTACATTTCCCATAACAAATTCATCGTAAAGCTCGAGGATGGGGCGCCCGTCTCGGTCTGGACCGGCGGCACGAACTTTTCGGATGGTGGGATTTATGGACACTCCAACGTGGCCCATGTGGTCGAGGAGCCAAGGATTGCGGAGGCGTTCCTGACCTATTGGGAGGCCCTCAAACGCGATCCGGAAAGCACACCCCTGAAAGGTGTGGTCGAAGCGCTTTCGCCGCTCCCACCCGGCCGACCGCCCGTCGGCACGACGGTCCTCTTTTCGCCGCGGGCGAACCTCGATGCGCTGAGCTGGTATGCCGATCTCGCGAAAGCGGCGGAGGACGGGCTTTTCATCACGTTTGCCTTCGGGATGAACGACATCTTCAAGGAGGTCTACGACACCGCAAACGCCCCCTTTCGCCTCGCGCTGATGGAAAAGAAGACCCGTCCGATGCGGGAGGGGCCCGAGCGCGACGCGGAGGAGGCGCGGATCCAGGCCCTGCGCAACAAGCCCGAGAACGTGTTCGCCATCGGCGACTTCATCCGCACGAACTCTGTCGATGGATGGTTGAAGGAACGGCTGACGGGCCTCAACTCGCATGTTCGGTATGTCCACAACAAGTTCATGCTGATCGATCCGCTCTCGCGAGATCCCATTGTGATCGGCGGCTCGGCCAACTTTTCCGACGCCTCCACCCGGCGGAACGACGAGAACATGGTGATCACCCGCGGCAACACGCGTGTCGCAGACATATATCTGGGGGAGTTCATGCGGCTCTTCAGCCACCACGCCTTCCGCGAGTCGCTCGAATGGCGCGACCCGGACGATCCGCCGAAGCCGCTCCGCACCGGTGACTGGTGGCGAGACTATTTTGGCGACACGCCACGTTCCACCCGCCGTAAATACTTTGCGCGTCTCTTCTAGGTCAAAGGCATGCCCGCGCTGCGCTGCAAAAGCCGCGCATAGACGTTGGTGAGTGTTCGGATGTCGCGCACATCCACGCTCTCATCGACGGCGTGCATGCCCTGCCCGACAAGGCCCAACTCGACCACGGCGCAGTGATGGGTGACAAAGCGTGCGTCGGATGTGCCGCCCGACGTGGAACGATCGGGTCGAACGCCCGTCATCTCCTCGACGGTCTCGGCGACAAAGGTCGGGAACGGCCCGGGCGCCGTCACAAAGCTGTCGGCCGACTGGGTCGTCTCGAGATCCAGCGTCACACCGGTCTCCTCGCTCACACGCGCGGCCGTGGCTTGAAGCCAGGCGGCAAGTCCGTCGCCGGTTTGGGCGTCGTTGAAGCGGATGTTGAGGGCCGCGGTCGCGGCTGCCGGGATCACGTTGCCGGCGGTGTTGCCGGTGTCGACCGTCGTGATGGCGAGGGTCGAGGGATCGAAATCCGCCGTTCCCTGGTCAAGCTCCGCGGAGGCAACACGGTCAAGGAAGCGCACCAACCCCGTCAGCGGATTGAGCGCCTCTGTCGGATAGGCGACATGCCCTTGGGTCCCCTCCGCTCGGATCCTGGCTGAGATCGATCCGCGCCGCCCGATCTTGATCGTGTCGCCCACCCGCGACCGGCCCGTCGGTTCGCCGACGATGCACGTTCTCATCGAGTGGCCCGTGTCGCGCATCCAGTCGAGGAGGGCCTGGGTCCCGTCCCGCGCCGACCCCTCCTCATCGCCTGTGATGGCGAGCGCAATGGCATGCTGCGTGCCGGAGAGCGCGACATGCGCGACCGCCGCCGCGACGAAGGCGGCCACGCCCGACTTCATATCGACCGTGCCGCGCCCGATCATCCGGTCCCCGCGGATCTCCGCACCGAAAGGTGGCGCGGACCAGAGCGCGGGATCGCCGGTCGGCACCACATCGACATGCCCATTGAAGCCGAACGCCGGCCCCTCGCCCGCGATGGCAAAGAGGTTCGGCACACCGCCCCTGTCGACGCGGGTCGTCCGAAACCCGCCGGCCGACAGCACATCATCGAGGAGCGCCAGCGCATCGCCGGCGTCGGGCGTGACCGAGGGGCACCGCACCAGCGCCGCCGTCAGTTCGACCGGATCGACCGTCACTCGGAGAGGCCCATGAGCTCGACCACCAGGTCCGCGACCTCCTCCGGCACTGCGGCGAGGGCGTCGGCGTCCACTTCGCGGAGCTCGTCGAGCTCACCGTAGCCCCACAACGCCCCAATCGCGGGGAGCCCGTTGAGCCGTGCCCCCTCGATGTCGTAGCGACGGTCGCCGAGCATGATGGCGGCCTCCGCCCGTGTCTCAGTCAAAGCATGAGCCAAAAGCTCCGCCTTGTCGGAGCGGCTGCCATCCGC
>JBCCWM010000054.1:0-16087 GCA_039193505.1 Pseudomonadota bacterium
GACGTTGTAGGCCCTCCTCGGATTGGGCCGCGCGATCGAGGCTTCGAGAACGGTCGCGATGTCGTCGACATGGATCCGGCTGAAGACCTGACCCGGTTTGACAATGCGCCGCGCCGTGCCGTCGCGGAGTTTGTCAAAGGCTGAGCGTCCGGGGCCGTAGATCCCGGCGAGGCGAAAGAGGTGCACAGGCAGGCCGAGCGACAGCCAGGCGTCGTTCTGCGTGGCTCGTGCACCGCCGCGGTGGCCGGAGGGCACGAGCGGCGTGGCCTCGTCCACCCATGCCCCGCCATGATCGCCATAGACCCCGGTGGTCGACAAGAGACCCGCCCAGCGCAGGTTGGGAAGCTGCGCATCCGCGATGAGGGGCAGAACCGGATCCCCCGCCGGCCCGCGCGGCGGGACAGAGGACAGGATGTGCGTGCAGCTCGCAAGCTCCGCCGCGAGATCTGTGCCGGGCCAGATCCGCGCGGTGATCCCCTGCGCCTCAATCGCGGCGGCGCCCTCGGCCGTTCGGGTCGTTCCGGTGACCCGCCAGCCCTTCAAACGGAGGCGGCGCGCGAGGGTTTGGGCGCTGTAGCCAAAGCCGAAGGCGAGGAGATGCGGGTGCGACATAGCTTGATGTCCCCGAGCTGGCGCCTCGTGTCCAGTTGGATTGATCCCTCCGGCGGTTTTCGTCGATGGTAAGGGGGGAGGGAGGATGCGTATGCGCTGGCTGATCTTACTGGGTGTTTTGGCTGGCGGTGCCCCGGCCGCGGCGATGTCGACGCTGCGCGAGTGTGAGACGGCGATCCGCGCCGATCCGGCCCAGGCCCGGGAGGCGGCTGCCCGGTGGATTGTGCTGGGGGGACGTGCCGCGGCCCGGATTTGCGAGGCCTACGCGCTTGAAGCGCTTGGCGCCACGGGGGTGGCCGCGCTCCGCATGACGGAGCTTGCGCAGGACCGTGGGGTGGTCCTGGCGCCGGAGATGCGGGCAGAGCTCTTGCGGGAGGCAAGCGTGCTTTGGGACCAGATTGGCGCTGAGGCCCTCGCCGCTGAAACACGCGCCGCGGCCCGATCTGTGTCGGATGGCAGCCTGACGCCGCCAGTAGATCCAGAGGTGGTGCGCCTTGCCATTCGGACGCTGATCGAGATTGGCCGCTACGCCGATGCTGCGGCCCGCCTCGACGATCTGGCACCCGGGGCGGAGGCCGATGCGCTCGCTGCGCGGCTTCCATCGGCGCAGGGCGGCGTGCTGGCGCCGCGCCCGCGTCTGCGCCCCTGATCAGAGCGGCACGGTCCCCGTCAGGCGCGCAACGGCCCAGCGCGCGGCATCCGCCACGCTCGGCTCGGCATCGTCGAGGCGAGCGCGGGCGGCGGGCAGAAGCGCCTGATCCCCAGAGTTTCCAATCGCATAGAGGACGTTTCTCACAAATCGATCCCGACCGATCCGCTTGATTGGGGACCCTCGAAACCGCGCTCGGAACGCCGCATCGTCGAGTGCTGAGAGCTCCGCCAGAGATGGCAGATCCGCCTCCGGCCGAGCCGCATAGCGGGTCTCGTGCGCCTCCGCTGCGAACTTGTTCCAGGGGCAAATGGCCAAACAATCGTCGCAGCCATAGATCCGGTTGCCGAGGAGCGGGCGGAGGTCCGGGTCAACGGGCCCGTGATGCTCGATGGTCAGATACGAGATGCAGCGCCGCGCATCGAGCCGGTGCGGCGCGGGGAATGCGCGCGTCGGGCAGATGTCGAGACAGGCGCGACAGCTGCCGCAGCTCGGCTCCGCCGGGGTGTCGGGGGGCAGCGCGGCGGTCGTGAAGAGGGCGCCCAGAAACACCCAGTTTCCGATGTCGCGGCCGAGAAGGTTGGTGTGCTTGCCCTGCCACCCAAGCCCCGCCGCTGCGGCCAGCGGCTTTTCCATGACGGGTGCGGTGTCCACAAAGACCTTGATCTCGCCGCCCGCCCGCCCGATCAGCCAGCGCCCGAGCCGCTTCAGCCGCTTTTTCACCAGGTCGTGGTAATCCGCCCCGCGGGCATAGACCGAGATCACGCCCCGATCGCGCGCCGCCAGCGCCGCGAGCGGGTCTTCGTCGGGCGTGTAGGCCTCAGCCAGCATCACGATGGAGCGGACATCGGGCCAGAGGAGCGCCGGACTGCCGCGCCAAGCCCGCCGCTCCGCGAGCCAGGACATTTGCCCGTGGTACCCGGCGCCGAGAAACGCCTCGAGATGGGCCGGGGCCTCGGGAATGGCATCCGCGCGGCACACACCCATCTTGGAGAAGCCCAACCGCGTCGCCTCCTCCGCGAGCGCGCGCTTAAGTGCGTCTTCTTCGGTGATGGCGCCGCCTCCGGCACATGGCTCAAAAGTCGAGATTGGCGTAGTGCTGCGGTGGCACAACCCCGGGAACATGATCGGCGAGGATGGAGCGGAAGGCCGGGCGGGATTTGATCTTGGCGTACCAGTCCTTCATCGGGTCCGACCGCTCCCAGTCGACATCGCCAATGTAGTCGAGCGCTGAGAGCTGCGCGGCCGCCGCGAAATCGGCGATTGTCAGCGCATCCCCTGCCAGCCAGCGCCGACCTTCGACGAGCCAGCCGATATAGTCGATGTGGTACTTGATGTTGCGCGCACCCGCCTTGATCTTTTCACTCTCGGGGTGGCCGGTCTTCATCAGGCGGCGGTAGATCCGCTCATGCAGGAGGTTGGCCGTCACCTCATGATGGAACTTGTCATCGAACCAGGCGGCAAGGCGCCGGGCTTCCGCCCGCTCTGGCGCGGTGCGGGGCAGGAGCGGCGGTTCGGGATGCGTCTCATTGAGAAACTCGCAAATCGCTGCAGACTCCGCCAAGATCAGCCCATCGATCCTGAGCACGGGCACTTTTCCCGCGGGGTTGAGTCGCAGAAAGTCCATCCGTTGTTCCCAAAACGGCTCTTCCTGGAGATCGACTTCGACCCGCTTTTCCGCAAGGACGAGCCGAACTTTTCGGCAGAAAGGGGACAACGGCTGGTGATAGAGACGACGCATGCAATAATCGTTGTCAGATCGGGCCGGTCGCTTCAAGCGTGACCGGCTCTGCGTGTGTGTCGTCCTTCACATGGCAATCGCGGGACGGCTTTGGTACTCTCACCCCATGAGCGACATGAAAACCGTCGAGACGGATGAGAGCGTCACCGCCCATCTGGCGGGCGTAGAGCCGTCGGGTCGGCGCGAGGATGCGGAGACCGTGATCGGGTGGATGACCGAGATCTCCGGCATGCCGCCGCGGCTCTGGGGCGACAGCCTGATCGGCTTTGGCGCCTACATCTACACCCGCGCCGACGGGTCTCGCCACCGTTTCTTTCGAACCGGGCTCGCGGCGCGCAAGAGCGCGCTCTCGATCCATGTGCTCCCCGCGCTCGCGCCGCATCGTGTGCTGTTGGAGGCGCTGGGACCCCACCGTGCCACCGTCTCATGCCTCTATGTCACCCGCCTTGCGCGGGTCGATGGGCCTGTTTTGCGCAGGATCATTGCGGCAGGTTGGGCAGAGATGGCACAGCGCTACCCAGATGACACAGCCGGAGGAAGGTGAGAGATGACGGACACATACGCCCCACCGCCCATCCCCAAAATCAAGCCGGTGACGCCTGAGATCATTCGGACAGCGCTCTCACGCGGGATTGAGGATTTCCGCGCCGCGCCGCAGTTCGGTCTCTTCTTCGGCGCGATCTACGCGCTCGGCGGCGCATTCATGATCTGGGTGCTCGCGCAGGTCGGCGCCAGTTGGATGATCATACCGCTCGCCATTGGCTTCCCGCTGCTTGGGCCCTTCGTGGCCGTGGGCCTCTACGAGGTCAGTCGCCGGCGCCAGCGCGGCGAACCGCTCGAGTGGGGGCCGATCCTCTTCGTGATCCGCGATCAGACCAACCGACAGCTCGGGTGGATGTCGCTTGTGATCCTCTTCATGTTCTGGATCTGGGTCTATCAGGTGCGGCTTCTGCTGGCTCTGTTCCTCGGGATGGAGGCGTTTCTCGACCCCGCCGCTTTCCTCGCGCACATCGTCACGTCGAGCGAGGGGATCGCGTTCCTGCTTGTCGGTACGCTCATCGGCGCGGTGCTCACCTGCGTCATCTTCTCGCTGACGGTGGTCTCGATGCCGCTTCTCCTCGACCGCGACATCGATGTGGTGACGGCGATGATTGTCAGCGTGCAGACCGTCGTCGCAAATCCGCAGGCGATGCTCTCTTGGGGGGTGGTGATCGCAGGTGCCACCCTGATCGCGATGCTGCCGGCGTTCCTGGGTCTTCTGATCATGCTGCCGATCCTCGGACACGCAACCTGGCACCTCTACACGCAGCTCGTTGAGCCCGTCTGAGGTCGATCTGGGGCTCCGAGACCATCGGAGCCCCTGACGCTACCCCTTCATACCGTCCCAGAAGGACTTGACGCGGCTGAAGAAATCCTGGGTTTCGGGGTTGTTGTTCCGCCCGGCTTCCTCGAACTCCTTGAGGAGCTCTTTCTGACGGGCCGAGAGGTTGACGGGCGTCTCCACGGCGAGCTCGATGTAGAGGTCGCCGAAATTGCCGCCGCGGAGCGCCGGCATGCCCTTGCCGCGGAGGCGGAGCTGTTTGCCCGACTGCACGCCCGCAGGGACCTTCACGCGGGAGCGGCCGCCATCGACTGTCGGCGCCTCAAGCTCTCCCCCGAGGGACGCCGTCGCCATCGAGACCGGGATCCGACAGTAGAGGTTCGTGCCGTCCCGTTCGAAGATCGGATGATCGTCGACTTCGATGAATATGTAGAGATCGCCTGGCGGCCCGCCGCGGAGGCCCGCCTCGCCCTCGCCGGCCAGTCGGATCCGGGTGCCGGTCTCGACGCCCTGGGGGATGTTGACGGAGAGCGAGCGGTCCTTCTTGACGCGGCCTGCGCCCGCGCAGGCTGTGCAGGGGTTCTTGATGATCTGACCGCGTCCGGAGCAGGTCGGGCAAGTCCGCTCAACCGTGAAAAAGCCCTGCTGCGCCCGCACCTTGCCCATGCCTGAACAGGTCGGACAGGTCGTGGGCTCCGCCCCATGCTCAGCGCCCGTGCCGTTGCAGACGTCGCAGGCGACAGAGGCCGGGACTGTCAGGGTGGCGTGCTTGCCCATATAGGCGTCGTCGAGCGAGACTCGGAGGTTGTAGCGCAGGTCGGCGCCGCGCGTCGCACGGCGCTGGCCGCCCCGCTGGCCGCCGGCGAAACCGCCAAAGAGGTCGTCGAACACATCCGAGAAGGCCGATGCGAAATCCGCATTCGCCTGTTGGCGCGGTCCGCCCGGACCGCCGGCCTCGAAGGCGGCGTGGCCAAACCTGTCATAGGCCGCTTTCTTGTCTGCGTCCTTCAGGACGTCATAGGCCTCGTTGACAGCCTTGAATTGCTCTTCTGCTTTGGGGTTGTCTTTGTTTCGGTCGGGGTGAAGCTCTTTCGCCTTTTGGCGATAGGCCTTTTTCAGCTCGACATCACTGGCGCCGCGGCCAACGCCGAGTAGCTCGTAAAAATCCGCTTTTGCCATTCAAAAGCCTCCTAAAACGGCAGACCCGGCCCGAGCGCGGTGGCGCGGGCCGGGCTCCAACTGCTTGCCGATCAGGCCTGTTTCTTGTCGTCGAGATCCTCGAAATCGGCGTCCACGATGTCGTCGTCGACGGGCTTCGGCTCATCGTCCATGCCGGCATCCGCAGCCTCGGCGGCTTCAGCCTCGGACTTGTAGATCGCCTCGCCGAGCTTCATCGCGCTTTCCATCACATCCTGGATCCGCGACTTGATCTTGCCGGCGTCTTCGCCCTCGAGCGCTTCCTCGAGATTCTTGAGGCTCATCTCGATCGCTTCGATGGTGGTCGGGTCGACCTTGTCGCCGTGCTCCTCCATCGACTTCTTGGTAGAGTGGATCAGGCTCTCGCCCTGGTTCTTGGCTTCGACGAGTTCCTTGCGCGCCTTGTCGGCCTCGGCGTTCTCCTCGGCCTCCTTGACCATGCGCTCGATGTCGTCGTCCGAGAGACCGCCCGAGGCCTGGATCGTGATCTTCTGCTCTTTGTTGGTGCCCTTGTCCTTGGCGCCGACCGAGACGATGCCGTTCGCGTCGATGTCGAAGGTCACCTCGATCTGCGGCAAGCCGCGGGGCGCGGGCGGGATGTCCTCGAGATTGAACTGGCCGAGCAGCTTGTTGTCGGCCGCCATCTCACGCTCCCCCTGGAAGACGCGGATCGTTACGGCGTTCTGGTTGTCCTCGGCGGTCGAGAAGACCTGCGCCTTTTTGGTCGGAATTGTCGTGTTCCGGTCGATGAGGCGCGTGAACACACCGCCGAGCGTCTCGATCCCGAGCGAGAGCGGTGTCACGTCGAGCAGCACCACATCTTTCACATCGCCCTGGAGGACGCCGGCCTGGATCGCGGCACCCATGGCCACGACCTCATCGGGGTTGACGCCTTTGTGCGGCTCCTTCCCGAAGAATTTCGTCACCTCTTCAATGACTTTCGGCATCCGGGTCATGCCGCCGACAAGGACGACCTCGTCGATGTCACCGGTCGCGAGGCCCGCGTCCTTCAGCGCCTCTTTGCAGGGCTTCATCGAGCGGGAGATCAGGTCGGCCACCAAGCTCTCCAGCTTTGCCCGCGTCAGCTTCAGCACGAGGTGGAGCGGTTGGCGCGTCTCGGGGTCCATCGAGATGAACGGCTGATTGATCTCGGTCTGCGACGAGGAGCTGAGCTCGATCTTCGCTTTCTCCGCGGCCTCTTTCAGGCGCTGGAGCGCCATCTTGTCCTTGGAGAGATCGACGCCGTTTTCCTTTTTGAATTCTCCGGCGAGGTATTCGACGATCCGCATGTCAAAGTCTTCGCCGCCGAGGAACGTGTCGCCGTTCGTCGACTTCACCTCAAAGAGACCGTCCGAAATCTCCAGGATCGAGATGTCGAACGTGCCGCCGCCGAGGTCATAGACCGCAATCGTCTTGTCGCCCGCCTTCTCCAGCCCGTAGGCGAGGGCGGCCGCCGTCGGCTCGTTGATGATGCGCAGAACTTCAAGGCCGGCGATCTTGCCGGCGTCTTTGGTCGCTTGGCGCTGGGCGTCGTTAAAATAAGCGGGAACGGTGATCACCGCCTTGTCGACCCCCTCGCCAAGATAGCTCTCGGCGGTTTCCTTCATCTTCTGCAGAATGAAGGCGGAGATCTGGCTCGGCGCGAAGCTCTCGTCGCGGACCTGCACCCAGGCGTCGCCATTGTCGCCCTCGACAATGGTGTAGGGCACCATCTCCTTGTCCTTGGCCACCATCGGATCGTCGACGCGGCGACCGATCAGACGCTTGATGGCAAAGAGCGTGTTGGTGGGGTTGGTCACGGCCTGGCGTTTGGCCGATTGCCCGACCAGACGTTCGTCGTCGGTGAATGCGACGATCGACGGAGTGGTGCGGGCGCCCTCGGAGTTCTCGATCACCTTGGCTTGGCTGCCGTCCATAATGGCGACGCAGGAGTTGGTGGTTCCGAGGTCGATTCCGATGACTTTCGACATGTCTGTCCTTCCTTTGGCGATACTGGGGGCGGACCTGGGATGCAGCCTCCGCTCCCCCTCCCAATCAGTGCACACCCATGGGCGGCTCTGAGGGCGTATATAGGAAGGCGCGTCGGACGCTGCAAGCGAGCGAATTCATGGCTTTTCGCGCCTCCGGGCGGGCGCTTGCGGCGCTCAATCCGGCGCGAGCATATAGCCTGCACCGCGCACCGTCTGAAGGTAACGCGGCGTCTTGGGGTCGGCTTCGATCTTGCGGCGAAGGCGGGTGATCTGGACGTCGACCGCCCGCTCCTGTGCCTGTCCGTCGTCGCGGCCGAGGTCCTGGACCAGCTGGGTTCGGCTGATCGGCTCGTTCGGCCGGGCGGAGAAGATCCGCATCAGCGCGCTTTCGGTCGCAGTGAGGCGGATCATCGTCTGGCCATGCCAGAGCTCGCCGCGCGTCATGTCGTAGCGGATCGCGCCCATGTGGATCGTCTTCGGTGGCTCGTTTCCGGTCTCTTTGGGGATCCGCCGAAGGATATTGTTGATGCGGAGCAGGAGCTCGCGCGGCTCAAACGGCTTCGGCAGATAGTCGTCCGCCCCGGCCTCGAGCCCGCGGATCCGGTCGTCGGAATCGCCTTTGGCCGTCAGGAGGAGGATTGGCGTCGCGATCTGGTCGGACAGATCGCGCGTCAGCGAGAACCCGTCCTCGCCCGGCATCATCACGTCGACGACCAGCAAGTCGAACTCGAGCCCCGCCAGGAGCTTTCGCGCATGCGCGGCATCGCGGGCCGTCGTCACCCAGTAGTCATGGCGCGCCAGGAATTTCTTCAGCAGGTCGCGGATTCGCTCGTCGTCGTCGACGACGAGAATATGCGCGTCGGTTTGGGCTTGGTCAGTCATCGCCTCGCTCGAGCAATTGGGCCACGCGCGGCCTGAGGTCGGGATCAATGATTTGCTCTAACACGGCGCGGAAGCCCTGGACAGCGTCGGGCCCCGCGATCCGGTAGGCCTGGCGCATCCGTGCACGCTGCGCCGCGGAGAGGCGCGCCTCGAGCGCCTGACCCTCCGCCGTGAGACTGAGGTGGCGCTGGCGGCGGTCGGTCTCACCGACGCGGCTGTCGACCAGACCGTCCTCGATCAGTTGGCGGAGCACGCGGTTCAGCGATTGCTTGGTCACGCCCAGGATGTCGATCAGCTCAGTCACGGTAAGGCCCGGCCGGCGGTTGATGAAGTGGAGCGCGCGGTGATGCGCGCGCCCGAGCCCCAACTCGTCGAGGATGATATCCGGGTCTCGGGTGAAGCCGCGATAGGCAAAGAACATCAGTTCGATTCCCTGGCGCAGCTGATCGTCGGTCAGAAACAGAAGCCGGTCGCCCGTCATCCCATGCAATCCCCCAATTACCAATCGGATTTTACGTCAGCCTTGTTGACTTTCCAAGAGGCCAATGATATCTCGCCCATGGCCTGGGTTGGAACTTTATGTCTGTTTGTGGGGCTTGGGCGCAAGAACGTTAGGAGAGGGGATATGGTGGGCTCGTATGAGGACCGCGACGGCGTCATTTGGATCGATGGCGCGCTGAGGCCCTGGCGCGAGGCGCAGGTGCACATTCTGACCCACGCGCTGCACTACGGCTCCAGTGTGTTTGAGGGCGAGCGGGCCTATGATGGGCGGATCTTCGAGAGCCGCCGCCACTCGGAGCGGCTGATCTTCTCGGGCAGTGAGATGGACATGGCGCTGCCCTTCAGCGTTGAGCAGATCGAGGCCGCCAAGGACGAGGCGCTTGCGGCTTCCGGCCTTGGCGATGCCTATGTCCGGGCCGTGTGTTGGCGGGGTGCAGGTCCCGATATGGGTGTCGCGGCAGCCCGGAACGACATCCGGATGGCCGTCGCCGTTTGGGAATGGGGCGCCTATTACGGCGACGCCAAGATGCAAGGCGCCAAGATCGACCTCGCGCGTTGGAAGCGGCCGAGCCCCGACACCATACCCTGCTTCGCCAAGGCCGCGGGTCTCTATATGATCTGCACCATGGCCAAGCACGAGGCGGAGGCCAAGGGCTGCTCGGATGCGCTGATGCTCGACTATCGCGGCTATGTGGCGGAGGCGACGGGCGCCAACGTGTTCTTCGTCCGCGACGGACAGGTGCACACGCCGACGCCCGATTGCTTCCTCAATGGGATCACCCGACAGACTGTGATCGCACTCCTCAAGACGCGCGGGGTCGAGGTGGTTGAGCGCCACATCCTGCCGGAGGAGCTTTCGACCTTCGAGCAGTGCTGGCTGACAGGCACTGCAGCGGAGGTGACACCGGTGGGACAGATCGGCCCCCACAGCTTCACCGTGGGCGACCTCACCCGCTCCATCGCGGCGGAGTACGAGACGGCGGTCCGCAAAGTCCCGTGTTTGGCCTAGGGCATCTGCAGGCGCAGCGCCCGCCGCGTTCGGCCGCGCTGAGGGGGGAGGGGCATCGGCCGTGAAGGAGGCCCACGACCTCGCGCATGCGCTCGCCGATGCGGAGGGGCGGGCCATCCTCGGTGTTGCCGGCCCCCCCGGCGGCGGAAAATCGACGCTCGCCGCAGAGATCGCAGCGCGGATCGACGGGGCTGTCGTGCTGCCAATGGACGGCTTCCACCTCGACGACGACGTGTTGGCGCGACATGGCACGCGGGACCGGAAGGGAGCGCCGCACACGTTCGATGTGTCGGGCTTTCTGAGCCTTCTGAACCGCCTGCGCACATCCGAGACCGTTTTTGCCCCTCGGTTCGATCGCGGCCAGGAGCTGTCGCGCGCCGGCGCCATTGAGATCGGGATGGATGCGCGGCTGGTTGTGGTGGAGGGGAACTGGCTCCTCCACGACGAAGGGGGATGGGCGGGTGTGCAGCCGCTCCTCAATGCAACCGTCTACCTCGACGTCGATGAGGAGGAGCTCCGTCGACGCTTGGCGGCACGCTGGGCCGCGCACGGTCTGTCGACGGCTGAGAGTGCGGCAAAGATCGACGGGAACGATCTGCCGAACGCCCGGCTCGTGGCGGCCAGGAAGACGCGCGCGGAACTTATCCTCCGCCCTTGAGGCAGGTCAAAGGGTGCTCCGATCCTCGGCGTTAGGCTCCCGGTCAAGTCGGACAAGGAGGACACTCATGTCACATGTACCCCATGAACTGGCCGAAGAGTTTCCAGCGGAGGTTGAGCTCTTGCAGCGGCTCCGGGCAGAGGATGCGCACATCGCCCGCCTCTGCGATGACTATCACCGGATCAACCGCGAGATCCACCGCGCCGAGACGAATGTTGAGCCGACGAGCGACGCGCACATGACTGAACTTCGCAAGACGCGTATGCGCCTCAAAGATGAGATTGCGGGGGCCCTCCGCGCGGCGGCCCTCTGACCGGCCTGACTGAAATGGGGCGTTGTCCCCGTTTCCAGATCGCCCGCCCTGTTCTAGGGTGCGGTCGAACTGGACGGGACTGGCATGGAACGGCGGAAGATCATCATCGATACCGATCCGGGCCAGGATGACGCTGTTGCGCTCCTCCTCGCGCTCGCGTCGCCAGAGCTTGAGGTGCTGGCAATCACCTGTGTCGCGGGGAATGTGCCCCTGGCCCTGACGAGCCTCAATGCGCGGAAAATCTGCGATCTGGCGGGGCGTCGCGATGTGCGCGTCGCCGCCGGGGCGGCCGCGCCGCTCTCGCGTGCGCTCGTCACAGCGGAGGAGGTTCACGGGCGCACGGGCCTTGACGGTCCCGATCTGCCCCCGCCCGAGACACCGCTCGACCCGGCGGCCGGGGTCGATGTGATCGTCGATCTCCTCGCCGGCGCCGGGCCGGGAGAGATCACCCTCTGCGCGCTCGGGCCGCTGACAAACATCGCCCTCGCCCTGCGACAGGCGGGTGACGCGCGCGCGGCCATTCGAGAGATCGTGCTGATGGGGGGCGGCTGCTTTGAGGGGGGCAACACGACCCCGGCGGCAGAGTTCAACATCTATGTCGACCCTGAAGCGGCGGCGGAGGTGTTTGCCTCCGACCTCCCGCTGACCGTCCTGCCGCTCGATCTGACGCATAAGTGCCTGACCACAGGCGCGCGGCTCGCGGCGATCCGCGCGCTGGACACGCCAGTGGCCGAGGCGGTGGTTGCGATGCTCGCCTTTTTTGAACGCCATGACGAAGCGAAGTATGGGACCGATGGCGGTCCGCTCCATGATCCGAACGTGATCGCCTGGCTGTTGCGCCCGGAGCTGTACTCCGGGCGCAAGATCAACGTTGAGATCGAGACCGGCTCCGATCTCACACGTGGCATGACAGTGGCGGATTGGTGGGGCGTCACGGATCGGCCGGCCAATGCCACCTGGCTCCGAGATGTCGACGCTGACGGGTTCTTTGCGCTCCTGACCGAGCGGCTCCGCGACCTCTGAGGGCGCCCGGGATCGACGGGGTGACAGTCGGCGGCCGTCCTTGGCCGTGGCAAGGATGCCGTCGTGCGCGCGCCCTCCGGTCGTTGCAATCCGTGTGCGGATGCCTCATGAGGGGCCGCACTTGAGACGAGGGGAACGATGGGACGGATCGCCGACACCTTCGCGCGACTGAAATCGGAGGGACGCGCGGCGTTCATTCCGTACGTTATGGCGGGCGATCCCGATTTTGACACGGCGCTCGACATCGTGCGGGGCCTCCCGGCGGCCGGCGCGGACCTGATTGAGCTGGGTCTGCCCTTTACCGATCCGATGGCCGACGGTCCCGCGATCCAGGCTGCAGCCCTGCGTGCGTTGAGCGGCGGCATGACGCTCTCCCGCACACTGGAGCTTGCGCGGTCCTTTCGTGAAGGCGATCGGCGGACACCGATTGTTCTGATGGGCTATTTCAATCCGATCTATGCCCAGGGCGTGCCGACGTTTTTGGCAGCGGCGCGAGAGGCAGGGATCGACGGGCTCATCGTGGTCGATCTGCCGCCGGAGGAGGACACTGAGCTCTGTGTGCCGGCGGCGGAGGCCGGGCTCGATTTCATCCGTCTGGCGACACCGACGACCGATGCGACACGGCTGCCGGCCGTCCTCTCCAACACATCGGGTTTTGTCTACTATGTGTCGATCACAGGCATCACCGGGGCGGCCGCTGCGGATACGGCGGCCGTTGCGCCGGAGGTTGCGCGGATCCGCCAGGCGACGCCGCTGCCGGTCTGTGTGGGCTTTGGCATCCGAACGCCCGAGGGTGCCGCGGACATCGCCTCCGTTGCCGATGGCGCGGTCGTGGGCTCCGCGATTGTCAGCAAGATCGGAGACGGCGCGCCGCCCGCGGACGTGTTGTCCTTTGTCAAAAGCCTCGCCGATGCCACGCACAAAGGGCCGACGCTTGCTTCCAGTGATGCGGCGGCCGTGCCAGACTGAGGCGATCAGGCTGGGCTCGGACTGCGCATGACCGTTATTCTCTGTTTCGGCGACAGCAACACGCACGGCACGCTTGCCGTGACCGACGGCGCAGCGCGCGCGCGGCTGCCGCGGTCGGCGCGGTGGCCCTCGGTCGCCGCGGCGGAGCTCGGCAGCAGTATCGAGGTGATCGCCGAGGGCCACCCGGGCCGCACGACCGTCCACCCGGACCCGACCGAGGGGGGGCACAAGTCCGGTCTTGCTTGCCTGCTCCCGCTTCTTGAGACGCATCGGCCGATTGATGTCGTGGTGCTCATGCTCGGCACCAACGATCTCAAGCACCGCTTCGCGATGATGCCCGGTGACATCGCCCAAGGTGTCGGGCGGCTCGCCACTGTGGTTGCTACAAGCGGCTGCGGCCTTGCGGGGGGCGCGCCGCGGCTCCTGATTGTGTCGCCCGCGCCGATAGATGAGCGGGGCCGCCTCGCCGAGACATTCGCCGGTGGCGCGCAGAAGTCCCGCGCACTCGCGCCCCATCTGGCGCGGATTGCGGAGGAGCATGGTGCCGCGTTTCTCGATGCAGGAGGTGTGGTCGGCGTGGAGGTCGACCCGCTCGACGGCATTCACCTCACTGAGGCGGCGGCTGGGGTGCTCGGTCGTGCCATTGCTCAGACCCTGAAGGGCATGGGATGCTAACGGGCGCAGCATGCGGGGTCAGCCTTGATCCCGCGGTCGCGTCCCGAGGTTTTGGTCGGGGGAGCTGACATGGGTGGAGTGGTCATACTCGGCGTCTTTGTCGCTGACACGGCGTTTCGCGCCAAACGACAACCTCGCATGGGGGAGACCGTCCTCGGCGAGAGCTTTTCGCTCGGACCGGGCGGCAAGGGATCGAACCAGGCGGTGGCGTGCGGTCGTCTCGGCGCTGAGGTTGCGTTTTTGACCCGACTGGGACGAGACGCCTTTGCCGATATGGCGCGGTCGGTCTGGGCTGAGGCCGGCGTCACACCGGTCGTTGTCGAGACCGAGACTGCGACCGGCGCTGCAGCGATCCTGATCGACGATGCGACCGGTGAGAACGCGATCATCATCGCCCCGGGTGCCGCCGCCGAGATCTCGATCGCAGATGTCGACGCGGAGGTCGAGCGGCTCCGCGCTGCGGATGTCTTTCTGACCCAGCTCGAGCAGCCGATTGAGGTTGCCGCGTATGCGCTTCGCCTCGCGCACGAGGCTGGCGTCGCGACAATCCTGAACCCTGCACCTGCGGCGGCGCTGTCCGATGATGTCCTGAGGCACTGCACCTTCATCACGCCAAACGAGAGCGAGGCGGAGGCGTTGACCGGGCTGCCGGTCAGAACCGAGGACGAAGCGCGCCGCGCGGCAGAGCGCCTGCGCGCACTCGGCGCCGGCACCGTTGTGATGACCCTCGGCGCTGAGGGCGCGCTCCTGCATGGGCAAGGCGTTTCCGAGCGTGTGCCGGCCTTCAACGCCGGTCCCGTGGTGCAAACGACCGGGGCGGGGGATGCGTTCAACGGTGGGTTTGCTGCGGCGCTCAGCCGTGGCGAGGACCCGCTCTGCGCTGTCCGCTGCGGGTGCGCGACTGCCGGTCTCTCCGTCACGCGCGCGGGCGCCGCTGCCGCAATGCCGAGCGCGGCCGAAGTCGATGCGCTTTTGGCGCGGTAGTGCAGGCTCAGGTCCGAGAGGGGCGGGCGTCAGATCGAGTGTGAGGGGACGGCGGCTTGTCGCGTCGCCAGAGGCATCCGGCTTCAGCAGTGGCACTCCAAAGACGTCGTTGTGGCCCGCGAGTCAGAGAGCGCTGATCCCCAAGGTGGGTGGCACCGTCGTTGCGCTCAGGGCCTCGCCGGGCCGCTCCAAGTTCCAGAACCGCGCACCCGTCATGCGACGGACGTCGCCGGCCATCTATCAAGGGCTGTCCAAGCCGGACAACACGCCTGCCACGATCTTGCTCACACGGGGCGGCGACCGCAGGCTTGCTGTGTTTGTCGAGACCGATCAAGAGGAGGCACTCGCAACGCGGTTGGGCGCGCCAGATCCTGGTGCGCCCAACCGCGAAAGCGGCGCGCTGTATGGACAGGGTTCGGGCCGACCGGTTTGTGCACCATTGGCCACTGCGGACTGCCCTCGATCGATCCGGACACCGCGACGATTGTTCTGGCAGACCAGCCATAAAGGGCGTGTCCAAGCACCGCTCCTCAGCGAAGTGCACGACGAGGACAGGTAGGTGACGGCTGGCAGGGCTCGGTTCGTCACGGACCGCCGCGACTGACCTGCCCCCCCACGCAATCCCTCAACGGTGATGTAGGGTCTGCTGAGCCTCCAAGGAGCCGACGCATGCGCAAGCGCCGTTTTGCCGAGGCGCACGCGATCGGGATGCTCAAGGAGCAGGGGTCGAGCGTTCAGCGGTTGATCCCGTGGATCAATCGCAGCGCCGAACGGGATGCCAACCGCTGAGCTCTGTCGAAACCATGGGCTCGGCCCGGGGACGTTCCACAAGCTGAAGGCCAAGGAGGGTGGCATGGCGGGCGAGCCATGTGCGCCATTGGTTCGAGCACAGGGGCGAGCGACGCCTTCAAGCTCAGGTCCCTTGAGGACGAAAATGCGAAGCTGAAGCGTCTCCTGGCGGACGCGATGCCCGACACCTCAGCGCTGAAGGATCTGCTGGGAGAGAGCTGACGGCGCCGAAAGAGCGGCGGGCGGCAGCCCTGCGAGCCATGGAGAGACATGCGAATTCTCCGCGGCGCGCCTGCCGTCTCGTCGGTGTCGACCCCAAGACTGTCAGGCAGGACCGTCCGCCCGACACTGAGGATGTGCGGACCGCGATGAGGGAGATCGCGGCCAAGAGGCGTCGGTTTGGCGATCGCCGGATCGGCGTGATGCTTGAGCGTGAAGGACACGCGATGACCCACAAAGAGCTGTACCGGATCGACCAGGCGGACAGGCTGGCCGTCCGCCGCGGACGTGGCAGAAAACGGGCGCGGGGCTCCAGGACGCCAATGCCTGACGCTCTGCGCCCGAACCAACGCTGGTCCACGGGCTTTCTCTTGGACGGTTATGGTGCGTCGCGGCGGTTCAGGATCCTGGCGGCGAACGACGAGTGCGGCCGGGAGACCCTGGCTCTCGTGGCTGACACGAGCATCTCAGGCGATCGGCTCGCCCGAGAATTGGATGCCCTGGTGCGCCTCTTCGGCAAGCCTCGGAGCATCGTGACCGACAACGCCACCGAGTTCACCAGCGGCGCGATCCTC
>JBCCWM010000055.1:0-16069 GCA_039193505.1 Pseudomonadota bacterium
ACGCTCGCCGCGTTGATCGTGAACCGTCCAATCACGGTGTCGACCACGTACTGACCGTCTGCGAAGCTCACCAGCTCACCCCGGATCCGGATCGATCCGTCATTCGCCGTCAGATCGACCTGCGCCGTCGCTGTCGATGCCAAGCCGAACAGAGCAGCAGCAAGAAAGGTTAATTTCTTGAAGCCCATTCTCTTCCCCTTCTGCATAGGACACGCCAAGCGCATCCAAACCACCCACGTCATGACGTATACGCCACGGACCCAAATGGACAGCAGTCGACACCCCTGACCGACCGCTCCGGCCCTCACTCTGCGCCGAACTGGTTCTTAAATGCAGCATCAATCGGACGCTCCGCCCCTGATCGATGGGAATGGGCGCCATTTTCGGTGTCGCCTGTTGCTTTCGCCGTCCACCGGCCAACCTGTGCTCAGGATGGAACATGAGAGGGGGGCCAAGGCGATGACCGATCTGTTGGAGACCTGGAGCACGGACGCAGCAGAAGAAGACAGCATGACGGAGGAGCACGCCTGGATCTGGCGCGAGATGATCGCCGCCGTCCCGGAGGCGGATCTCACCGGGGCCAAGATCCTCGACATCGGATGCAATCAGGGCGGCTTTCTCCGTCTCCTTCACGACACCCGCCCCTTCGCCAAGGCCGTCGGCATCGATCTGGCAAAGCAGGCCGTCGCCCGCGCGGAGGCGCGCAAAGGGGACCGGCCAATCGATTACATCGCCTCCTCCCGTCTCGCGGATGCAGGCGAAGGCTTCGACTTGGCATTCAGCCACGAGGTCATCTATCTGATCGGAGATCTCGAGGATCACGCACGCCAGGTCGCGGCCGCCCTCAAGCCCGGTGGACGCTACGATGCGGTCACATGCTGTCACAGCGACAACCCACTTTGGTCGACCTGGCATCCGATGATCTCGTCGTTCTCGAACATCCCCGTGCCAAATCACAGCGTGTCCGACATCGCAGGGGCCTTCCGCGCCGCGGGCCTCACTGTCTCCTGTGCGCGCTTCATGGCGGACGCCTTCATCCCGATCTGGCCCTCCAACGCATATTTCCCAAGTGAAACCAGTCGCCTGGAGGTCTATGCCACTTGGAAGCTCTGCTTTCGGTGCGAGCGACCCTGGGACTGACCGCCGCGGCCCCGTTCGCAAGGGGCACAAACTGGAGTATCCTCAATTTGAGTCAATTTGAGGGGAGCTGCAGATGCCCGATTTTACGATCACAATGCTGCCGCCAGAGAGTGTCCGGCTCGACCAGCCGGGCAGTCGTGCGACCGAGTTCGACATTCTGAACCTCGACACGTTCGAGCTGACGATCACCGACGATGACGACCGGTTCAGCGGCGAAACGATTTTCGACAATGATCCGGAGGACGAAAACCAAGTCATCGCCGGCAGCGAAGACAGCATCTACATCGAACTTGGGTATCGCCTGAACAGCGGAGAACTCGTCTACGCGGTTGAATCGAACGGCACACTGATCGGATGGGCGATCGAAGGCGGCCCGGCGGAGTTCCAGGCGCTCGGCACCGGCAACAACGGCATCTTTGCTTGGGCCAACTTCAACGACAGCGGCGATTTCGAGCAGGCCTTTCCGTCCCCGACCTATGCCAGCGTCCAATGCTTCGGCGCGGGCACACGGATCGAGACCGATGAGGGCCCGATGGCTGTCGAGACAATCGTGCCCGGCATGCGCGTCCGAACGCTCGAGCATGGCTGGCAGGTGATCGCGTGGTCAGGGGCGTCGACAGTGCCTGCGATCGGCGAAATGGCGCCGATCCGCTTTGAGACCGGCGCGATCGGAAACGTGCGCCCTCTGATCCTCTCTCCCGAGCACCGCGTCCTGTTGCAGGGTGGGTGGGTCGAGGCGGTCTTCGGGTACGCCGAAGGTCTCGCGGCCGCGCGCGATCTCATCAACGGCACGACGATCCGGCGCGTCGAGGGCGGCGTCGCGCGTTACTGCCATCTCCTCTGTTCGGAGCATGAAATCCTCTATGCCGATGGCGCGCTCTGCGAGAGCCTCCACCCGAGCCCGGCAACACTCAGTGCAATGCCCAAGCTCGCACGGCGCGAGATCCTGACGCTCTTCCCGGAGTTCGCGGAGGGGGGATGCGTGCCCCTGGTCGCAAAACCCATCTTCCCGGCCGGCGCCATCGCCCCCTTCTCAAGCTAACCCGATGGTCGGCGCTTGGGCAGCCTTTGCACAGTCTACCGTCGGGTCCGCAAGCCCTCGGCCCGCCCGCAGGCCGACCGCCAGGGTCTGGAAGCCACGCAAACGTTCAACAAAACGTCCCCGCCCTTTTGGAGGAGATCCGCGCTCAGGTCGACCGACCGGTTGAAGTCTGGTTCCAGGGAGTCGCCACGATGCCGCCACCGGTCCGAGGCCCGTGGCGGACAAGCGGATCGGGCAGAAATGACGAGACGATGGGACACCCGGCTGTCCAACCGCGTCCTCACATCCTGTGAAGACACCCTCGACCACTGTTGCGAGGCCTGGAACGAGCTCATCCAACAGCCGTGTCACATCAGGCACATGGGACCGCGCGATTGGGTTCCAAGCAATTGGCCTGTGTACAAGATGAGTCCGGACCTGTGGCGTCTGCGCTCAGGCAGCTTACGATGCTCACAGGAACGGCTTGGTGGTGCTGCCGTCGAGCGCGCCGGCTCGCGGTGTTCTTGCGGGGTGCGCGGTGCCGTCAGAACCGTCCGACGCCTTCGAGAAGGCGCGCCACCAGCGGGTGCTGGAAGCGGCGCTGAGCGGTGACGGCGTAGAAGGTCTCCGAGATCTCGAGCGCGAAAGGCGCCGGGTTGAGAAGACATTGGGCCACTTCGTCTGCGACGACCACCGGCGGGATCACGGCGACGCCCACGCCGTCGCGGGCAAGAAGGCGGACCATGGCCATGTCGTCGACCTCGGCGGCCACGCGGATGCGGAGGCCGAGCCGCTCCACCAGGCTGTCAAAGCCGGTGCGGATCGAGCTCTCGGTGGGCAAGATCACGGGCTCGGCCGTCAGGAGCGCGGCCGGGGAGGGGTGCGCCATGCGGCGGGCCACGCCGAACAGGCCGACAGGCTGCTCGGCGAGGCGGTGCGCGACGAGATCGCCGGCCTCGGCCCGCGGCGGCGCGTCGGTTGAGAGCACAACATCGAGGGCCAGCGTGCGGAGGCGATCCAGAAGGTCCGCACTGCTGCCGGAGACGAGGCTCAGCGCGGTGTCCCCGGTCTCGAGCGCCGGTCGGAGGAAGCGGAGCTGGAAATTGCGGGAGAGTGTCGCAGGCGCCCCGATCTTGAGCGGGCGGACCACGCCGTCGCCGGGGCCGAGGGCCGCGACAAGCTCCTCCCCCGCTTGGAAGATCCGGTCGGCGTGATCCAGGGCGAGGCGCCCGGCCTCAGTGAGAACGAGACGCCGGCCCGTCCGTTCGAAGAGGTCGTGCCCGATCCGATGCTCGAGCTGGCGGATTTGAGCTGAGAGCGCCGATTGCGAGAGGTTCAGCCGCTCCGCCACACGCGTGAGGTTCCCCGCATGCGCAACCTCGCGAAAATAGCGGAGGTGATGGTAGTTCAGGCGATCCATAACTGATTGTAGCCGAGTTGTGCGATTTAATCGATGGATCAACTCACCAAGCGATCGGCGAGCACCATCCAAAGCGGGATGGCCAGGATCGCCACGGGGGTGCCGAGCCCCGTAGAGGTGCCGATATAGGCGGAGGGGTTCGCCTCCGGCAGGGCGCCGCGGAGCGTCGGTGGACCCGAGATGTCAGAGCTCGAGGCTGCGAGGACGGCGAGGAGGACGACGCCCCCCTCCGAGAAGCCGGTGATCTGGTGGACCAGAACGCCCGCGCCGAGGCCGAGAAGGCCGTGCACGAGCGGTGCGAGGAGGCCGTAGGCGAGATAGGTGTGGGCAACCTTGCGCATCTCGGACAGCCGCTCCCACGCCTCCATGCCCATAATCAGCATCAGGATCGACAGGAGGCCGTAGAAGAGCTGCTGGTAGAAGCTCTCGTAGAGCGCCTCCGGTTTGGAGAGAAAGCCGATGGCGAGCCCGAGAAGGAGGGCGGAGATTGCGGGGCTTCGGGCGGTGTCGATGAGGATCGCGCGGATGTCGACGCTCGGGAAGCTCGGGCCGCCCATCGTCGCGGTGCCATTTTGGTGAAGGACTGCCCGCCGCTCAGCGCTCATGCGGGCAAGGACGATGGCCGTGAGAAGGGCGGCGAGGTCCATAAACGGGTAGAGCGCGCCGATGAAGCCCTCATAGGCGATGCCTTCGGCGTCGAGCATGGCCATGCCGGCGGCGAGTGTGGAGGCTGAGACGGCGCCGAAGAGGCCGGCCGTGGCCACCCCGTCCACCCAGGCGACCCCGCGCCGGCGGGCAAGAGTTGCCGCGCCGAGGAGGACGATGAGGACGCCAAGGCCCGCGGCGGCAAGCGCGGGAATGGCGAGCTCTGCGGGGTTGGACTCCCGGACGGACATCCCGGCGCCGAGGCCAACTTTGAGGAGGAGCAGTGTGACGATGAACTTGTAGATGGCCTCGGGCACAACAAGGCGGCTGCCGAGCGCGGCGAGAACCATGCCACCGATCAGGAAGGCCAGCGTCGGCTTCTGGAGTTGGGTCAGGAGCATTCCTGCAAGGTCGCTGAGCGTGTCCATGGGGCGGTCTCCGGTGCGGTGTCGGAGGGCATGTGGCCGCTGTCGGAAAGAAAGAGAAATACAAAGATAGCGGCTTATCGTTCTGTTTTTTAGAATGATAGGTGTCTGTCCGCGAGTGCTGCCCGGTCTGAGCGCTTTGCGCCCCAAGAGGTTCACCGTCGCGGACGCGCGGTTCTCCGTGCGCTATCCACAGCTCGGAGGGCGTCACCGACTGGTGCGCGCCCCGCCTGGGCGTTGTTTGTCTTTGGGACCCCGGGATTGTCGCATCCCCGCGCACGGGTTGGAGTTCGGGCACCCGCGACCGTGCACGCGGCGCGGTTGGATCGGGCCGGGCGTGCGGCCCGGCCCGGCGCGTCACTGATCTGTGCGGTTGGCCGTGTTGTTGGTCTCGTCCTCCTCAACAATGGCGTCGAGGGGATCGACGGTCGCTGTCAAACCGCAGAGCGGCGTGTAGCAGCGAGGACCCGGAGGAAATGCGATCACCCTGCCTGCGATCTCACCTGCGTTGAGCGGGCCGACGCTGTCGGTGGCGGACGTGCCATTGCTGAGCGTCAGGTTCACGACGGCGGCTTCTCCGATCTCTGCCGCGCCGATATTGGAGACGATGACCTCCACGAACTGGCGGCAGACCCCGCGCGCGTCGTTGCAGCTTTCGCGGACGGGCGTCGGCAGATCGATCGTCAGATCGGCGCGATCCGGGTCCGGATCGCCGTTGCCCGGATCCTCGCCGCCGGGATCGCCGCCGCCGGCGGTGTCGTCCTCGGGCGGCATGTCGTCCTCCGCTGTGTCGGTCACGGGGATCAGTTCAACGTCGACGCTGTCGCGCGATGTGTAGACCGCAACAACGTCGAGGACGGTGTCGGATTGCAGTTGGACGAAGCCGTCGCCGACGGGCTGTGGCTCGTCGAAGCGGGTCGCGATCGAGGTGCAGTCGATCGACATCGCCTCGCGCGGGCCGAGGCTGTCATCTTCGAGCGCGGTGACGTCGCCCCTTGGGTCGAGCTCGCTCCGCGCGATGGCAATGCCCTTGCGGAGGCGAGCGTCGTCGGGACCCGGGTTGTGGATGTTGATCACCGTCTGGTAGCGCCCGGGCGACAGAGCGGTGTCCTCAAGGCCGACGAGCGGGACGCAGAGGAACTTCGCGGCCCAGGCGTAGCGGAGGTTGAGGAAGGCGTCGTACTCGGCGTCGAGGGCGTCGAGCTGGGCGTGTGTCGGTTCGTTCTCGGTCACCTCCACGCGCGCGTTGCCGAAATTGCCGGTCTGGCGGAAGCTGTAGGAGAGGTTCTCCCAATCGTTCCACCCCACCAGGATGTCGCCGTCGCCTTCACAGAGGTCATCGCCCGGGTTGTTGATCTCGGCAACGGTAGACGTGTCCTCGCCACCGTCATTGTCGAGGTTCCAGTCGAGCGGCCCGTCCCCCCGACCGATGCCGACATCCGGCGTGTTGCCCCAGCGTGTGAGGTCGGTGAAGTCTCCGTCGGGGCCGACAGGGGCGAGGCCGATGCCCACCGTCTCGTCGAGATCGCTCTCGTCCAGTGTGTCGAGAACCTCCGATGAGTAGTCGAACCGCACGCCGTAGGGCTGATCCGGGTCGAGGGTCCGAATGCCCGTGGAGAAGCTGTAGTTCATCACCGACATGTAGTTTGGCTTACAGTTGAATTCGTCCGCGCCGCCGTGACGGATGCCGAGAGTGTGGCCGTACTCGTGCATCAGGACGCCTGCGACGCGCTGCGCCTCTTCCATTCGATCGGTCGGGAACGGGGAGCCGCCGCCAGGCCCGCCGACACCGCCCTCGCCGATGCCGCCACCGGAGCCGGTGTCCTCGTTGCGCAGCGCAAAGACGAAGTCGTCGCCGCCGATCTCGGCCTTTCCGGCAATTGGGTCGGGGGCCGAGCAGGTGGGGACGCCGGCGACAATACTGCCCGTGTCGCAGACCGTTTCGACCATCAGAGCGTAGCGGTAGGCAAGGCTCTTGGCCTCGAGGACCTCCGGCGCATCGGCGCGCTCGCTCGGCGATCCGAAGAGCTCGCCCTTGATGTTGTCGAAGAACTGGAAGTTGCCGGGGAACATATCGGCGGCGCCGTCGGAGACATCGAAAAAGACAAGAAGGCCGTCAAACGGCCCCTCTTCGCCACGTTCGATGTGGAGATCGATGCCGGTGGAGCCGTCGGGGTTCGAGACAGGCGCATTGGCGAAAGCGGCGACGATCATGTCGGCGGCGTCATCTGCCTCGGGGTCATCGTCGGCGTCGGGCAGGGCCTGGCCTTCGGTGAAGTCGATCTCGAGATAGAGGTTTTTGCGGTCCCGGTCGGCGCCGGGCAGGACATAGTCGACTGTGCCGTCAAAGCCGATGTCGATCCCCTCTTCCTCCCAGATGTCGGGCAGGCCATCGCCGTCATCGTCGGAGTTGCCGTTGAAATTGGTGTCGTAGCTGATGAACTGGAAGGCTGAGATCGCGTCCTCGCCGCTTGAGGCGACAAAGACCGCGCCGGGTCCCGGGCGCGGGTCGACCGCGATGGCCGAGGGGGTCGAGACGGTGCCGAGATCCTCGAGAAAGGCGCCGTTGCCGTCGAACATCTGTGCCCGCGCATTGCCCCGGTCGGCGACATAGACGTTGCAGTTCAGATCCACGTCGATGCCCACGGGCGCGGAGAGCTCGCCCCTGTCGCCGCCGCTCCGTCCGAAGTGGAAGATGTAGTCGCCGTCTGAATTGAAGACCTGGACCACGTCGCGTGCGCGGTCCGCCACGAAGACGCGACCCGCAAAGTCCCCCGGGGCCGTTGTCGGGCAGACAGCGACGTCGACGGGCTCCAGGAACTCGCCCGCAATCCCGTCGTTGCCGTCATCGGGCGCGCCGATGGTGTTGACGAGTTGGCCTATGCTGTTGGCGACCTGGACGCGGCCCGCACCGGTGTCGGCAATGTAGAGGAGCCCGTCGTCGCTGGCACCGAGGCCCCCGGGCGCGTTGAGGTTGAGACCGGTCGAGGGCTGCGAGAACAACGTGAGCAGGTCCAGGGGATCGGTGACGTTGAGCCCCGCGATGTCGTTGAAGACGAGGATCCGGTCCTCCCCGGTGTCGGAGATGTAGATCCGCCCGTTTACGTCGATCGCAACCCCGCTCGGCTGGTTGAATTCGACCGGGTCGCCGTTGTCGATCAGCTCGAAGTCGTTGCACCCGCCAAAGCCGAGGACAAAGGCGCGGCTGGCTTCAGAATCGATGGCGACGAGGAGTTCATCCCCGAGCTGAGGCACAGCCATATCCGCCACGTTCTCGTACTCGCAGATGCCCGGACCCGCAACGAACGGGCGGGCCATCCCGCCCCCCACAAACCCGCTCGAGAGCGCCCCGGCCAGGAGCGCGAGGCGAAAGGCCGTTCTGGCCGTCAGTGTCTGTCTCATCTGGTTTTCCCCCATTCACCCGCGCCGAGCGTGCCCGATCCGAGAAAACTTGCGTGGGGGGATTGTCACATCGGGGCCGGGTGGCGCGTGGGCCGGGGCGGCCGCAAGTCGCGACGCGGTCGCCGGCGGGACCGCGTCCTTCTCGGCGCAGGGGGGTGCGTGTCGTCTCGTGGGCTGCGGTCAGTCTGTCTTCGAGCCCTGCACAACCCGGTAGCCGAGCGGAAAGAGGTTGAGGTCGAAGCGGCTTCGGATGAGGCCCCAAACCCCCATCGGCGCTTTCAGCATGACAAGGATCGCGACAAGGCCGAGGACCATAAGGTAGACTGTGCCGAGATCGGCGAGCGTCTCGCGGAGGGCGAAGAAGATCAGCGTGCCGATGATCGGCCCCTCGAGCGTGCCGATGCCGCCGATGACGACAATAAAGATCACGAAGGCGGTCCAGTCGTTCACCGAGAAAGCGGCATCGGGTGAAATCCGGAGCTTTTGGAGGAAGATGAGCGCGCCGACCGCCGCGGTCATCGCGGCCGTGACGACGTAGACCACGAATTTTGTGCGCCAGATGTCGATCCCGAGCGAGCGGGCGGCGAGCTCGTTGTCGCGGATGGCCGTCAGGGCGAGGCCCCGGCGGGAGCGGAGGAAGAGGAAGATCGCAGCGATGATGGCCACCATCACGCCGAGGGCGAGCCAGTAGCTGAGCGCCTCGCGCCCGCTGCGCGAGCCGGCGAGGGAGCGCACGATGCCGACGGGGAGGGACGTCCCCGACCCGCCGCCGAGCGCGCCGATCTGGGCAAAGGTCAGGCGGAAGACCTCCGCCATCACCCAGGTGCCGATGGCGAAGTAAGCGCCACGGAGGCGGAAGAGGAGGGCGGCAACCGGCACTGAGACGAGGGCTGCGAGGAGGGCTGCGGCGGCGATTGCGGCGAGGGGGTGGAGGCCGCCGAAGATCGTGAGCGCAAAGAGCATGTAGCCGCCGAAGCCCACAAACGCCTGTTGTCCCACAGAGACGAGGCCCGCATAGCCAGCCATAAAATTCCAGAGCGAGGCGAGGGCGAGGTAGAGGAAGAGTTCCCCCATCAGGCGCATGTCGGCGCGGCCGGCCCACCAGGGTGCGGCGGCGAGGATCAGGAGGAGGCCCGCGGCAATGAGCGCCGCTACTGTCGCCGCGCGGGAGCTGCGGGTGACCCGGGTGCTCATCCCGACACCCGCGGAAAGAGGCCGTTCGGGCGGATGGCGAGGATCACGAGAAAGACGATGTGGCCGGCCAGGAGCTGCCAGCCGGGGTTGATGACGGCGCCGACCGTCTGTGCGACGCCGAGGATCACGCCACCCGCGAGCGTGCCCCAGAGGTTGCCGAGACCGCCGATGATCACGGCCTCGAACCCGAAGATCAGGCGGCCGCCGCCAATCGAGGGGTCAAAGCTCGTCCGGATCCCGAGGAAGATGCCGGCGATGGCCGTCACGGCCAGAGCCAAGGCCATGGCAAGGCCGAAGACATGCGCTTTGTTGAGGCCCATCAGCTGCGCGATGTCCTGGTTGTCTGAGGTCGCGCGAAACGCCCGGCCGAGCGGCGTTCGGTAAAACAGCCATTGCAGCCCGCCGATCACGCCAACCGCGACAGCGAAAGTCAGCACCGGCAGCGCGCCGAGGGTGAGGGGGCCGAGCGCGAAGCTCGCCGTCTCAAGCGCGCCGGCGTTCATCTTTTGCGGATCGGCCGTGTAGCCCTCGAGGAGCGCGTTCTGGAGGATGACCGAAAGGCCGAAGGTCACGAGGAGAGGGGGCAGGATGTCGCCGCCGAGCGTCTGGTTGAGGACACCGCGCTGGAGGGCGTAGCCGATCCCAGCCATCGCGGGGACCACAAGGAGGAGCGCTGCGAGCGGGTGGACGCCGAGCATCACTGTCGTTGTGAGGCCGAGATAGGCCGCCAGGACGATCAGGTCGCCATGCGCTATGTTGACAAGCCGCATCACTCCGAAAATCAGGCTGAGCCCCGCGGCGAAGAGGGCATAGAGCCCGCCGAGAAGGGTGCCCTGCACGACGGCATTGATCCACTCCATCCCTCACTCCATCCCGAAATAGGCGCGGCTGATCTCCGCGCGGGTGATCTCGCCGCAGGCGCCCTCGAGCGAGATGCGGCCTTCCTGCAGGCAGTAGACGCGGCTCGAGACGGAGAGCGCCTTGGTGATGTCCTGCTCGACGATGAGGGCGCTCATCCCCTCGCCGATGATGTCTGCCAGGGCCGTGTAGATGTCGCGGATGATGATCGGCGCCAGGCCGAGGCTGATCTCGTCGAACAGGATGAGATCGGGGTTCGACATCAGCGCGCGCCCGATCGCCACCATCTGCTGCTGTCCGCCCGAGAGCGTCGTCGAGGGTTGGTGGCGCCGTTCTTCGAGGACCGGAAAGAGCGCGTAGATCTTGCTGAGTGACCAGGGTCCGCGCCGTTTGACCCGCCCGCCGATGAGCAGGTTCTCCTCGACCGAGAGCGACGGGAAGAGTTGTCGGCCCTCGGGCACCAGCGCGATGCCCATGGCGGCGATCCGGTCGGCGCGGAGCGCGCCGATGGGCCTGCCCCGCAACCGGATCGCGCCCGCCCGGTTTCGAAGAAGCCCGGCAATCGACCGGAGGAGCGTGGTCTTTCCCGCCCCGTTCGCCCCGATGATCGCCACCACGTCGCCCGTCGACAGGGCGAGGTCGAGGCCGTAGAGCGCTTGAAAATCGCCGTAATGCGCGTCGAGCCCGTGGGTGCTGAGGATCAGGTCAGGCATCGGCTTCGATCCCGAGGTAGATCTCTTTGACATCGGGGCTGTCCATCACTGCGGCGGGGGCGCCCTCGGCGATCTTGCGGCCGAAATCGATCACGACGAGGCGTTCGACCACAGCGAGGAGGGCGTGGACCACGTGCTCGATCCAGATGATCGAGACGCCGCGGGCGTGGATCTCGCGGATGGTGGCGATGAGGGCACGGCACTCCCCCTCAGTCAGGCCGCCTGCGATCTCGTCGAGGAGGAGAAGGGTTGGGCGGGCGCAGAGCGCCCGCGTGAGTTCGAGCCGCTTGCGGTCGAGGAGGGTGAGGCCCCCGGATGGCCGGTTCGCTTTGGCAAGGAGCTCGGTCTGGTCCAGGACCTCGAGGCAGAGCGCCTCGGCCGCGCGGCCCGAAAGGCCGGCGGCCTGGGTGGCGGCGACCATTGCGTTCTCGAACACGGTCATTTGGGTGAAGGGTTGGGGGACCTGAAAGCTCCGCGCGATGCCGGCACGGCTCCGATCGGCGGCGCTCTGGCGGGTGATGTCCCGACCGGCAAAGAGGATCCGACCGCCATCCGGGCGGAGTGTGCCGGTGATGAGATTGAACATCGACGTCTTGCCCGCGCCGTTCGGGCCGAGGACGCCGAGCGCCTCGCCCTCGCGGAGCGTGTAGGACAGGCCATCGGCGACTTTGATCGCGCCGAAGGCCTTGTCGAGCGCATGGAGCTCCAGAATGTCGGGCATGGCCCGGCGAACCTCAGAGGAGCTTCAGCTCGCCGGTGAGCGGGATGTCGGGCGCGGCGGCATTGGCCACGATCTTGAGATCGACCGCCTCGCCTTCGCGCTGCCACTGACCGGCGACAAGGGGCGTTTTGGTGACGTTGTTGATCGGGCCATCGGCCCAGTTCACGCGCCCGACAATCGTCTCGAGGTTGGTTGCGGTGATGGCGGCGAGGTTGGCCTCGTAATCCTCGAGATCCTCGGAGCGGCGCACGACATCGGCCACGACTTCAAAAAGCGCGTGCTTGAAGCCGATGGGCTGGGTCCAGGGGCGGCCGGTCGCGGCCGTGTAGCCGCCGGCGAGCTCGGCCGCCGTTGCACCGGTCAGCGACGAGGCGAACGGGTGCGCGGGCGACCACCAGACCTCGGACGTGAGCCCGTCGCCGCGTGCGCCGAGGGAGGCGATGACCGACGGGAAGAGGAGCGCTTTGCCGATGGTCACGATCTTGGGCGCAAAGCCCTGCTGCGCGGCCTGTGACCAGAAGGTCGCGAAGTCGGGCGGGATCATGTTGCCCGTGACAATCTCGCAGCCCGCATCCTTGAACGCGTTGATGTAGCTCGAAAAATCATCGGTCAGAGGCTGATAGCGTCCAGGGTCGGTCAGGCCGTAGCCTGCGGCGGCGAGGGGTTTGGGCAAGCCCAGCTCCGCATCGCCCCAGGCGTTGCCATCGGCATCGTTCGGAAAGAGGCCGCCCACTGTCTTGGCAACCCCCGCGCCGTCCCACATGTCGAGGAAGGCGGCGATCACATCCTCGAGCCCCCAGAAGAAGTGGTAGGTGTACTGGAAGCCCTCACCCGGGACCCCGTTCCGACCGAAGAAGTAGGGCTGCCAGGGGCAGTCCGTGGTGATGCAGGGCACTTCGTTGATCTCGGCCTGGTCGGCCACGGGGTTGACGGTGTCGGGCGTTGAGGCCGCGACGATGATGTCGACTTCGTCGCCGAGGATCAGATCGGCGGCAACCTCGGCCGCGCGGTTGGGGTTCGACTGGCTGTCTTTGGAGATGACCTCAACCGTCCAGGTCTTGCCGTTGTTCTCGATCCCGTCGCTGAAGATCTCCTGAAGTGCTGCCAGGACATGCTCATCGGCCTCGGCAAAGCCCGCGAGCGGCCCCGTGCGGGGGCTGACATGGCCAACTTTGAGCGTCGGGCTTTGCGCATAGGCGCGCGTCGCGCTTAGGAGTGCCGGTGCTGCAAGGGTCGCGGTCCCGGTCCGCAGGATCTGGCGGCGCGTGAGTGTCGTCCTGGTCATGATATCCTCCCTTCGCCGGCCTTTGCGCCGGTCATGTTTCGAGTATGTCGTCGAGCCGTCTGAGATGTGTGGCGACGCGGGCGCGGACGGCTGCGGCCTCCGCTTCAGTCCAGGTGCGAAAGCCCTGGCCGGATTTCATGCCGAGCCGGCCCTCGGCCACCAGCGCCTCGAGATAGGGCGAGGGGCCCCGGCGCGCCTCGAGATCGGCGAGCACAGTCGCGTGAATGTCGAGCGTCAGATCGGTGCCGACGAGATCGGCGTTCTCAAGCGGGCCGAGGACCGCGAGGCGGCGGCCGAAGCAGGATTTGACCACCGTGTCGACGGCCTCCGCGTCGCAGATCCCGCGCTCCACCAAGCTGATCGCCTCGCGCCAGAGCGCATGCTGGAGCCGGTTGCCGATGAAGCCCGGGACGTCTTTGTCGACGCGGACAGGGGTTTTGCCGACCTGGCTCAGCAGCGATATCGCGGTCTCGACCACTGGGTCGGAGGTCCACTCAGTCCGGATCACCTCGACCAGCGGGATCATATGGGGCGGGTTCCACCAATGAGTGCCGAGCGCGCGGGTCCTGTCGCTGAGGCCGCCCATGATGTCGGTGATCGGCATCACGGAGGTGTTTGAGGCAAGAATGGCGGTGGGCGGCGCATGGGCCTCCGCCTCCGCAAAGATCCGTTGCTTGAGGTGGAGCTTTTCGGGCGCCGCTTCGATGACGAGGTCGGCCTCTGAGACGGCCTCAGCGAGGGTCTCCGTCGCTGTGACGCGGGCGAGCGTCTCGGCGGTCCCGTCCGCACCCATCAGCGTGAGGCTCTCCGAGATGCGGGCGGGAAGGGCTGCGCGCGCCTCTGGCATTGGGTCGCTGACGCGGACGGTGTGACCGGACCGGGCGAAGGTCAGCGCGATGCCGTGGCCCATGAGGCCCGCGCCGATCACCGCTATGCGCTGCGCCCCCACCTCTCAGCCCGCCGTGTAGCCGCCATCGGCATAGAGGATGTGGCCCGTGTAGAAATCGCTCGCACGGGAGGCGAGGAAGAGGAGCGGGCCGGCAAGATCTTCCGGCTCCCCGAGCCGCCCCTTCGGCACGCGCGACAGGAAGCCGGCCCGGACGGCCTGGGCCTTTTCGGTGTCCTCGAACATCCAGGCGGTGAGGGGAGAGCGGAAGACGGTGGGGGCGATGGCGTTGACGGTGATGCCCGTCGGTCCGAGCTCACAGCCGAGCGCTTTGGTGATCCCGTCGACAGCGGCCTTCGAGGCGCAATAGGCGGTGTAGCCTGCCGGATGGCCGAGGAGGCCGCGCGCGGAGGAGACAAGGACGATCTTGCCGCCGGTTCCTTGGGTCTTCATCTGGACGGTTGCGGCTTTGGCCAGCGTCCAGGTCTGCGTGACATTGGCGTCAATCACGGCTGTGAACGTCTCGAGGGCCATGTCGTCGATCATGGCGACCTTGTTCATGCCGCTCGCCACAACGAGAATGTCGAGGGCGCCGAAATAGCGGACAGCGGCGGCGACCATCTCTCTGCACGTGGCCTCGTCGCTCGGCCGGGCGTTGAGCGTGGTGACCTCTGCACCGAGGGCGCGGGCCTCCTCCGCGGCTTCGGTGAGCGCGTCGGCATTGCCGGCGACCAGGACCAGCTTGCAGCCGGCCCCGGCGAGGGCGCGGGTCGCGACCCTGCCAAAGGCCCCCGAGGCGCCGGTGATCAGGGCGACCTTTCCCCGCACATCGAAGAGCGTTGTCGGGTCCATCGATCAAGCCTCCGGCGGGTAGGGGATGACCACGAGCATCTTGCAGACATGGTTCGAGCGGTTTTCGATCCGGCGCAGCTGCCCCGGCGGGATTGTGCAGCTGTCCATCGGGCGGAGCGTTTCCGTGGTTCCGTCCCACTCAACGGTCATCTCCCCCTCGAGCACGACATAGACCTTCTCGAACGGCGTCGCATCGGGGCCGGCGCCACCGCCGGGCAGGAACTGGCTGAAACCCACCCATTGATTTGTGGGCCCACCCTCCTCGAAGCCCTGCAGGCGGAGGCCGGTGACGCCCCAGTGGTTCGGGGCCTCGTAGGGTGTGGCGTCCTCAAAGCGTTTGATCAGCATCGACCTGCCCTCCTCAGAAGGGTTCGCCCGCTTCGATCCGGTAGCCCTGGCCTTTGTCGACGATCGCGACGAGGCGGATGATGCAGCCGTCTCCCCGGTCCCAGTTCCAGGGAAAGAAGGCGAAGGTCACGCGCTTGCCGGTGACGGCGTCAAGGTCGCCGCCCACGTTCTCGATCCCGAGGATCCCGTTCTTGAAGAGAATGTTGTGGACGGGCTCCCACTCTGGGAAGGCCTCGTCCCAGGGGATGCCGCCGGACCATTCCTTGTACTCCTCGGCCAGATGGGGGTGGAGCGGGCCATTCCGGTGTGGGCCGATGGCGGTTGCGAGCGGGTGGTCGTTTGCTTGGGTGTCGTGGCCGACAACTTTGATTTTCCGGTCCACCATCCATTCGCCGGCAGAGGGCACAAGGCCCGGGCAATGGGTGAAGTAGTCGCCGTCCTCGTACTCCTTGTGCCAGCCGGTGTTGAGGATCAGCACGTCGTTCTCGCGGATCGCGTGGCCGCAGGCAGCCTCAAGATCGTCGCCGGTGATGGGCTCCCACTTTTTCTTCGGGAGCGAGACCACAAGACCCGATCCGAAGAAGTGCGGCAGCGGCACTTCGTCGATGAAGGGCGTGCCTTGGACAACATGGGCCGGCGCATCGATGTGCGTGGTCACATGCATGGTCGTGGTCAACGTCTGGCTGAGGACGCCGGACTTGGCCATGTAGTGCATCCGCTCAATCTGGACGTCGCGGAAATAGGGCCAGTTGGGACATTGGAAGCCGTAGCGATGGCTCAAGTTGTAGAACTCGAGCCCCATGTTGTTGTCCGTGTTTGCCTGAAACTCGATCCCGCGGACCATCACCATCTTGGCATCCTCCTCCCTGGCGCCCAGTCGGGCGCATCGGCGTGTGAATCACGCCTTGTGTCTCACATGACGATGCATGTGTTCCGTATTACGGTCAAGATGGATTGTAGAGCGCTATTTTGTATCGTATCGTGGGACAAATTGAGGAGGATCAGAATGGCGCAGATCGAGGCAGTCGACCCGGGACGCGGCGGCATTCAGGTGATCGAGCGGGCGGCCGCGATCCTGCGGGTGCTGAAGGGGGCACCGTCGGGCCTCAGCCTTGGGCAGATCGCGGCCGAGGTGGATCTGCCCCGCTCGACCGTGCAG
>JBCCWM010000056.1:0-16014 GCA_039193505.1 Pseudomonadota bacterium
ACCGCAAGATCAAGGACGCGACCGTCAAGCGCTCCCACTACGACAGCCACGACGAGCTTCGCAGCCATCTCGCGGACTTCCTCGACGCCTACACTTTCGCCCGCCGTCTCAAGACGCTGAGCGGCCTCACACCTTACGACTACATCTGCAAAATCTGGACGTCAGAGCCAGACAGATTCATCGTTGACCCGATCCACCAGATGCCGGGACTGAACAGCTACGGTGTGCCGACGGCACTGAGGTGAGCCATCAGGTCGCGGCCACCACGTTCGCAGACGTCAGAACTGATATCTAAGACCAATAAATGACGAGCTGCCATCCTGGTAGCTGTCGTTGTTGTCCTCGTAGTCTTGAAGCGCGTAAGTCGCGTAAAACTGCAGGTCCGGGCCCAGGTATTGGACGGCTGAGACACTAGAGTACTCGATGACGCTGCTTTCCACACCGAATCCTCGACCTCTGAAATACTGAGCAGCAAATGCGGTTCTGAAGTCCTCACCAAAACCGAGAAAGTCGCGAAAAGCGCCGACCTTGACATCGATGTAGTCAGAGCCGTCATCGTAGCCACCGGCGGCTACCTGCAGATTGAGGCCTGTTTGGCGGTGGAGAATCGCCGCGGAGCTGTTGATGTAGTCCGCGCTGTCGCTCGCACCGCTGTAGCCAAGGTCTGCTGCGACGTCGAACCCGCTCACGAGGTCGCTGCTGGCGTACCGAACGGCGACGTCCGCATATGTCTGGTCGTCGTCCTCTATGAGCACTTCGCGACCGATCGATCCGGTGATGGTGACGCCATTCAAGCTCGGGCTGTCATATCTCAGTCGAAGCCGCCGGCTTCCAAACAGTCGACCGATCCCATCCGAAAACCGGATGCGTGTCAGGTCTCCGTCGCTGGTTCGGATCACGCGGCCGCCGCCATTGTTGATCGGCATATTGGCCGCCGCGATGTTGTTTGTGCCGGAAAGATCCGACGCGCCAACGAGGAATGTGGACATCCAGCCCTGGCCGACAGTGAACGTGCCGACCGACGGCGTGCTCCATTCGAGCTGGAACAGCCTGATGTCCGTCCGTTCAAACTCGACATCCAAGAAGTCGGGCGAAAACGACTGGTTCACGGCGAAGCTGGTCGAATCCTGCGGCAGCCCAATCTCAAAGCTGTACCGGAAGTACCCAATGTCCGTGTCGGCTGTGGTGTAGCGCAGGCCGAGCCGACTTGGGATTGTGGTGTTGTCGACAAAAAAGCTCTCAGTCTCGGCCCCGTCATCCTGGATCAGAACGCCGAGGTTCAGCGCACCGTAGATCTCAAAACCAGTGTCTGCCTCTGTCGTGCCGGGAAGCGCGAGGACCAGAGCGGCGATGTGCAGGCAACGCAATGCAACGGTTCGCGAGTGACGGTACATCATTCAACGCCCTCTTCAGGGTATGCTTCGATGGATCGGGCACACTCGGCCTGGCATGCGTCAGGTGGACGGTCCAAGGAGCGCCCCCGCTTCGGGCATGACTGCCCGGTCCTGGGAGAGGCGGCGTTGTCCTTGCCCGGGTGCGCCTTTTGGCTTCAGAGACGGTGGGGACGGAACGTCATCCGCACCTGCGCCCTGAGGGGAAAACCGGTGTCACCGGGGGCCTCCGGCAGGGCGCCTGAGCGTGTTTCGTGTTTCGGCAGACGAGAACCGCGTCGGACCCCCAAATCAGCCGTGTCATGTTGGACGCTCCTTGGGCTGCAAACGGTGGCGAAACTGTCCGACTAGAGTGGCCGAAAGGACCAAATGACGACAACGCTTTGAGTTTGGCACCCTGTGCGCATCAATGGCGCGCTTCATGACCGCAGACCGACCGAGAGAGAGCGTCCCCAATCAGCTGCCCATCAACCTGGCGGCTCTGGAGCAGCCAGCCGGGGTTTGCTCGGACGGAAGCGAGCAACGACACAGCGACCTCCGGTGCACGCTTGGCCCCATGCAGGCCCATCACGATCTGGCAGGTCCTTGTCCGCGTTTGGGGCCTGCGCTAGGGGACGGCCATGTTGCGCATTTCTGACATCGGGTACTCCATTGCGGGCCGACCGCTCTTCGAGGGGGCATCGGCCACGATTCCGGCGGGGCACAAGGTCGGGATTGTCGGGCGGAACGGCACCGGCAAGACGACGCTTTTCAGACTGATCCGGGGCGAGCTCGCGCTCGACGGCGGCGAGATTGAGGTGCCGAAGCGCTCCAAAATCGGCGGCGTGCGCCAGGAAGTTCCTGCGGGACCAACAACACTGATCGACACCGTGCTCGCCGCCGACACGGAAAGAGCGGGACTGCTGGCCGAGGCGGAGCGCGCCGACGAGCCGGCGAGGATCGCCGACATTCAGACCCGGCTGGTCGACATCGACGCGCATTCGGCCGAAGCGCGGGCGGCGACGATCCTGGCGGGGCTTGGATTTGATGCGGCGGCGCAGGCACGCACATGCGCGGAGTATTCCGGCGGGTGGCGGATGCGCGTGGCGCTTGCAGCGGTGCTCTTTGCCGAGCCAGAGATCCTCCTCCTCGACGAGCCGACCAACTATCTCGATCTTGAGGGGACGATTTGGCTTGAGACCTATCTGGCCAAGTATCCGCACACGATCCTGGTGATCTCCCACGACCGACAGCTCCTCAATCGCTCGGTCGGCGCGATCCTGCACCTCCATGACCGAAAGCTGACGCTGTACCAGGGCAATTACGACACGTTCGACCGGACCCGTCGCGAGAAGCTGGCGCTCCTGGCCGCGGCGGCCAAGAAGCAGGAGGCGCAGCGCGCGCACATGCAGGCCTTCGTCGATCGCTTCCGCTACAAAGCGTCGAAGGCCCGCCAGGCTCAGTCCCGGCTGAAGGCCCTCGAGCGGATGCAGCCGATCGCTGCTGTGCTTGAGGAGAGTGTCTCGCAATTCGACTTCCCCTCTCCGGAGGAACTGGCGCCTCCGATCCTAAAGCTCGAGGGGGTGGATGTCGGATACGATGCGCGTCCCGTGCTCAAACGTCTCGATCTGCGCATCGACCAAGACGACCGCATCGCGCTTCTCGGGGCCAACGGTCAGGGCAAGTCAACCCTCTCGAAACTGCTCGCCGAGCGTCTTCGCCCGATGACGGGCCGGCGCGTTGCGTCCTCCAAACTCCGGATCGGCTACTTCGCGCAGCATCAAGTCGACGAGTTGGAGCTGGAGGAAACGCCGATTGACCACATCCGGAGGTTGCAGCCAAACGAAACACCTGCCAAGATACGTGCACGATTGGCCGGCGGAGGGATCGGCGCGGCCATTGCAGACACCCGAGTTGGCCAATTGTCCGGCGGACAAAAGGCGCGCCTTTCGCTGTTGATTGCCACCCTGGACGCGCCGCATATGATCATCCTCGACGAGCCCACGAACCACCTCGACATCGAGAGCCGCGAAGCGCTCGTCCAGGCGCTGAACGCTTATGACGGTGCAGTAATCCTCGTCAGCCACGACCCGCACTTGATCGGCTGCGTCGCCGACCGCCTGTGGCTCGTGAAGGACGGCGGGGTTCAACCCTGGGAGGACGATCTCGACGCCTATCAGCGGCTCCTCCTCGGCCAAAAACAGCCAATAGACAAAAAGGCGCCCCATAAGGCCAAACGCCCGCCACAAAACTTGATTAAGGCTTTGCGCGCGGAAGTTGAAAAATGCGAAGCGCGCATCCAGAAGCTCGAGGATATGCGCCGCACGATAGATAGCCGCCTCGCCAATCCGCTGCTCTACGAGCGCGGCGACACCGAGGAGATTGCGAAGTGGCAGAAGAAGCGCGGCGAGGTCGAAGATGGCCTCACCCGAGCGGAGGGGCTCTGGGCCGAAGCGCAAGACAGGTTGGACCGGGCGGAGGGCAACGCGTGAGGCATGCTGCGCAGGCCCCCTCGCGGACTTTTTCCTTTTTCTTCATCCGTTCAGACGGCGGAATGTCGCTTCTTCGGCACCCGGCACAAATGCCCTTTGGTCACACGGCGTCCAGTTGTGCCAAGAGCGCGTCAGGGTGCGGCGCAAGTGTCGCATCGAGGTGCCGAGGTGCTGGCCCGAACCTTTCGGTGCCGCGATGTTCTTTCCGACGAGGCATGCGCCGCGCAGAGTGGGTCTTAAGGCTTCTTGAACTTGTGTCTGAGCATTTAAGTATTAGCCGGCGAACGCGTTCTTTCGGTGTGCTCGTGGCAGCACGCTCCGCGGAGGTCGACTGGGGCGGGTTGCACAGCCGCGGTTTCTTGGCAGGATAGGACCATGACGTCAGACCAAACGGCCAACCTGATCTATCTCGTCTTGCTGGGTCTTTTTGCTGGCAGCTACTTCCTGTTCGACGCCGGTCGCCGGTTCTCCGAAAATCTCAAGCTCGCCGTCGTCTGGCTCGGTGTCTTCGTCGCCGTCATCGCGGGGTACAACCTCCTGGAACAGAGCGACGCCCGCCAAATCGCCGAACCGCGCGTGACGACGTTCGTCAATGACGAGGTTGTTTTGAGGCGCGCGCGGGATGGGCATTTCTACGTCACGATCGACATCAACGACGCGCCGGTGAAGTTCGTCGTGGACACCGGGGCCTCGCTGGTCGTTCTAAACGAAGAGGATGCGTCTCGGGTGGGATACCACAACCGGGACTTGCACTTCTCCGGTCAGGCGAGCACGGCAAACGGCCGGGTTCGGATTGCGCCGATTACCATCGAAGAGGTCACGCTCGCCGGTTTCACGGATCGTCATGTCCGGGGTGCGGTCAATGGCGGACGTCTCGACACCTCGCTCCTGGGCATGAGCTATCTCAATCGGTTTGAGAAGATCGAGATCTCGGGAGCCGAGATGAAGCTCATTCGGTGAGCCGCGCGGCTCACCTCGATCAGCTCCGCGCTTTTTCGGTCCACCGCCCGTTTTCATCCGCCCAGTAGACCGCGGGCAACCCCGCCCCTGTCACAGCCCGCCAGTCCGAGCGGGCCAGTGCGAGCGCATCGGAATCGTGCCCGTCAAAAAGAAGGCAGGTCCGCTCCAGCACCGCGGCCTCATCCGGGTCGACCCGAGCCCCTGCCACCAGAAAGACGAGCGACGCATCATTTGGTCGCTCCACTCCGGTGGTGAGGTAAATCGGCTGGTCCGCCCCTCGGTCTAGACCATGCGGCAGGAAACTCGCCGGATCGAACGTCCAGAGATGATCGTCAATCGTGGTGAGATCCGCCTCCCGCCCCGCGCGAACAACTGCGCGCCACCCCCGGGCGAGCGTCCGGATCAGAAGCTCCGGCAGCGTCCGCTCGAGCGGGCGCGCGGTCAGATGGTAGAAGAGCACCTCTGCCATCGGCTCACGTCTCGAGCATGTCCCGGATCAGACGATCGAGGGACCGCACGCCCCACCCGGTTGCCCCCTTGGGCGCGAACGCCGTCTCAGACTTGGTCGAGGCCGTCCCGGCGATGTCGAGGTGGATCCAGGGCGTCTCGTCCTTGATGAAGCGGTGGAGAAACTCGGCCGCCGTCACAGAGCCGCCCCAGCGCCCCCCCACATTCGCCACATCGGCCACCCTGCTGTCGAGGAGCTTTGCGTAGCCTGGACCGAGGGGCATGCGCCACGCCCCCTCCCCCTCAGCCCGAGCGGCGGAGAGGAAGGCATCCACAAACGCATCATCGTTCGAAAACACGCCGGCATTCTCGTGGCCGAGCGCGACAATGATCGCGCCCGTGAGCGTCGCGAGATCCACAATCGCGCGGGGTTCGAACCGATCCTGCGTGTACCAGAGCACATCGGCGAGGACGAGCCTGCCCTCCGCATCGGTGTTGATGATCTCGACCGTGTCGCCCTTCATCGAGGCCACGACGTCGCCTGGGCGCGTCGCGCGGCCGGAGGGCATGTTTTCGACGAGGCCAATCAGGCCCACGACATTGGCCTTCGCCTTGCGCGCCGCGATGGCGTGCATCACACCCGCGACGACGCCCGCTCCCCCCATGTCCATCGTCATGTCTTCCATGCCGCCGGCGGGCTTCAGGCTGATCCCGCCCGTATCGAACACGACCCCCTTTCCCACAAAGGCAAGGGGAGCGCCCTCGCCGCCTTCCCAGCGCATGACGACCACTTTGGACGGGCTTTCGGAGCCTTGTCCGACGGCGAGGAGGAGCCGCATGCCGAGCCTCTCGAGCTCCGCCTCCTCCAGAACCTCCACTTGCACACCGAGATCGCCGAGCGCGGTCATCTGCTCCGCGAAACTCTCGGTCGTCAGGACGTTTGCCGGCGCATTGATCAGATCGCGCGTGAGGAAGACGCCCGACGCGACCGCGCGAAGATCCGCCACTGCGCTGTCGAGTGCGTCAGGCTTCGTCACCATGACCTGCACCGCACCGCGTGGGACCGAGGCCGCATCTCCGGTCCGCTGTGCGCGGTAGGCGTAGTCTCGGAGCAGCACCCCCTCGACCACCTCGGCGGCGCGCCGATGGCTGCCGAGACAGAGCGTCAGCGCCTCCTTGCCCTTGGCTTTCGCGAGTGCCGCACCGACCTTCCGCGCATCTTCGATGGAAGCCGCCTTTCCAAGCTTCGCGACGAGCACCTCCTCGGCGGTCAAACCAACCGGCAGGGCAAGGGTCTTTACGGTCCCAGTTTTCATGTCCGAGAAGCCGGAGCTTTCACCGAGACGGGCGAGCGCGCCGCGCGTCAGGCGGTTGACGCGCCGGCCCGCGGGGTCGAGCCCGCCCTCCTCGCTGATCAGAACGGCGACCTTGCCTGTGACGTCGGCAAGCGCGTCGAGATCCGTCTCGACAAGGGAGAGGTCAGTGATGTCGGTCATGGGAAATCCTTGCTGGGGCGCTGCCCTTGGAATTAGACGCTTTGGCGAAGGTTGACCAGATTGGGGTGACGCCACGGGGCAGCGGGGCTAAGATCCGGATCTGACCCCAGACGGGGGTGCACGCAGGGAACCGGACGCACCCGAGATGCGACGCCTCGACATCTATGTCCTCCGCCAGCTTTTGTCGGCTTTCGCGTTCTTCACGCTGATCCTGACCGGCGTGATCTGGCTCGGTCAGGCCGTGCCGCTGATCGACACCGTCGTGGCCTCCGGAAACTCCCTCCTCCTGTTTCTCCTCTTCTCGCTCTATGTGCTGCCGCTCGTTCTGATGATCGTTCTGCCGCTCGCGGCCTTTGCGGGGGCGCTCTATTCGCTCAACAAGCTCTATACCGACAGCGAGCTCGTCGTGATGATGGCCGCGGGGGAGAGCCCGTGGGGCCTCGCCCGTCCGATCCTCGTCTACGGGCTGGTGGCGGCTGCGCTGACCTCCCTCGTCACAGTCCAGATGATCCCCTGGGGAGAGCGGCGGCTCTCCGAGGGCCGGGCCGAGATCCAGTCGGAGCTGGCGGGGGCGCTGATACGGGAGGGGCAGTTTCTCCATCCTACGCCGGGTCTCACCCTCTTTCTCCACGACGCATCGACCCGTGGCCAGATGGAGGGGCTCTTTCTCCACGACGAGCGCGATCCAGAGAACCCGGTGACGTATTCCGCGGCGCGCGCGGTCTTTCTGCGCGACGGGGATGTTGCGCGGCTGGTGATGTCGGATGGCGTGGCGCTCAGCTACACGCGGCGCCAGAGCCTGCTCTCGCGGGTGCAATTCGACGAGTTCACGTACGATCTGTCGGAGCTCGTAAACGCGGCACCCGAGATCCGGGTGCGCCCCGAATCCTATGGGCTGCTGCAGCTCCTGCGCCCAACCGCGGGGATGCTCACCAATGAGCGCTACGATTTGGCCGACTTCCTGGCGGTCGGTCACGAGAAGATCGTGCTTGCCCTCAACGCCCTTCTGATGCCGATGCTCGCGCTCGCTGTGATGCTGACCGGCAGCTATCAGCGCCGTGGCTTTGCCAACCGGATGGGGGTTGCGATCGTTATGGGCGCGTCGCTCGCCGCCGCGGGCGTTGTGGCGAAGTCCACTGTTCAAGGCGCCGCCGCGGCCTGGCCCGCCTTTTACGCTGCGCCCGCGATCGCCGTTGCCGTGATCGTCTTCCTCCTCCGTCGGGCAAGTGCCGCCCAACGGCCAAGATCAGCATGACGCTGTCGCGCTACCTCCTCCGCGTGTTCCTCGGCCGTGTTCTCATCGTCGCGGCGATTCTGACCGGGATTGTCGCGCTCATCATGTTCATCGAGAGCCTCCGCCGCGCGGGGCGGCGCGACCAGGGCCTCGATTTCGCACTGCAACTCACCCTGTTCGAGATCCCGGCGACCCTCGCCCTCGTGTTCCCGCTGATCCTGATGCTCGGCGCGCTGATGACCTTCCAGAGTCTCGCCCGCGGGTCGGAGCTCGTTGTCATCCGGGCGGCCGGTGTCTCTGCACTCCGCGTCCTTGTGGTGCCGATGATCGCGGCTGGTGTGATCGGCGTGCTCTTCATCCTCTTCTTCAACCCCATCGTCGCGATCACCAAAGAGGCGGCAAGCAACATGCGCGCTGAGGCCTCGCGCGCGGCGTCCAACGTGCTCTCCGTAAGTGAGGACACAGTCTGGCTGCGCCAGGGGGAGACGGTCGGACAAACGGTGATCCAAGCCGACCGGGTCAGCGCCGACGGCCGTATCCTCTTTGGCGTGCGCATGCACCGGTTTGATGCGGACAACCGGATGACACAGCGCCTCGAGGCGAATTCTGCGACGCTTGAGGGCGCTCGCTGGCTTCTCCGGAATGTGCGGCGCTGGCAGGTCGCGGCCGATGGCTCGCTCGGGAAGGCGGAGGCGCTGGTGCAGCTGACCTTGCCCACCGACCTCTTGACCGAACAAATTCTCGACAGCTTCTCGCCCCCCGAGACGATCTCGATCTGGGCATTGCCGGGCTTTATCGATCGGTTGGAGCGGGCTGGTTTCTCCGCCATCCGCCACCGGGTCTACCTGCAAAGTCAGCTTGCCGTCCCGGCGCTGTTTGCGGCCATGGTTCTGATCGGAGCCGGCTTCTCGCTCCGCCACGCTCGGTTCGGGCAGAGCGGCGTCATGATCCTCTTCTCGATCTTCGCGGGCTTCCTTCTCTACTTTTTCAAGGATCTCTCGGAAAGCCTTGGCAACACAGGTGAAATTCCGATCTGGCTTGCGGCGTGGAGCCCCCCTGCGGTTGCCATCCTCCTCGCGCTCGGCCTCCTCCTTCATCTGGAGGATGGATGAGGGGGATTGCAGTGGCGCTCCTCTTGCTGGTGGCAGGCGCCACCGCAGCGCAGGATGTGACACTCGAGGCGGACCGCGTGGATGTGCGCGCAAACGGCGATGTGATCATCGCCGAGGGCAACGTCACTGTCAGCTATGACAGTCAAACCCTTGAGGCACGGCGCATCACCTATGACCGCCGCGTCGACAGGATCCTGGCGGAGGGCCCGCTCCGCCTCCGCTCCGCCGAAGGCGTCATCCTTTTGGCGTCGCTGGCCGAGGTCTCAGCGGATCTCCGAAACGGCCTGATCGAGGGCGCGCGGCTGATCCTGAACGAAGAGCTTCAGATCGCCGCGACAGGGGGCGAGCGGATCGATGGGCGCTACAACGGCCTCGACCGCGTGGTGGCAACGAGCTGCGTTGTCTGCGCCATTCGCCCGGTCCCGCTCTGGCGGATCAGGGCCGCCCGCGTGATCCACGACGAAGAGGCGGAGCGGATCTGGTTCCGGAACGCGTTCTTCGATGTGCTCGGCGTGCCTGTGGCCTACACCCCTGCCCTTCGGATCCCGGCGCCAGGCGTGCGGCGCGCCACGGGAGCGCTGGTGCCGCAGGCGTCCCGCTCCGGGATATATGGATACGGGCTCAAGCTCCCCTACTACATCACATTCGGAGACCACGCCGATGCGACGCTCACACCGTTCATCACGACAGATGCCGGCACGCTTCTGGAAGGGGAGTATCGCCAGAACTTCCGGACCGGCGCGCTCCGCGCGGCCGGGGCCTTCTTGATCGATCCAGACGAAGAGGGCGGCTTCCGCGGGTTTCTGGACGCCGAAGCGGCGTTTGCCCTTCCGGCGTCGTTCCAGATTGACGCTGAGTTCAACACGGTCACCGACAGCGAGTTCTTGCAGGAGTTCAACTTCTCTGACCGCGATCGCCTCACAAGCTTCGTCAGCATCAATCGCGTGCGCCCGCGGGAGTATGTCGACGCTCGGATCGTCTCATACCAGTCCCTCCGGGATGACGAGCCGGAGGACGAGATCCCGCTCGTCCTGCCGCGGGTCGACTACCGGCGGAGCTGGATCACCGGCCCCGCTGGCGGGCGGCTCACGGCCGAAGCCGATGCTCTGTCGCTTGTGCGCGCCGATGGCCGGGATGTGTTTCGCATCGGGTCCGGTCTTGGCTGGCGCGGGGCGGAAACGCTCCCCTTCGGGATCCAGGGAGCCATCATCGGAGATGTCCGGGGCGATGCCTATGTCACCACCGATGCCGACGAGGACCGCGATGTTGCGAGCCGTTTCGTCCCCTCCGCCGGCGTTGAGCTCAGATGGCCACTCGTCCGCGGCGGCCGGCGCGGCGAGACCCATGTGATCGAACCCGTTGCCCAATTCATCGCCTCAACCGAGATCGAAAACGGCGAAATTGTCAACGAAGACAGTCTCCTGCCGGAGCTGGATGAAACCTCCCTGTTTCTCTTCAACCGCTTTCCTGGCCGCGATGCCATCGAGACGGGAGCCCGCGCAAATCTGGGCTTCACCTACAGCCGATACGACCCCTCGGGATGGAATGTGTCGGTGACCGGCGGGCAGATCCTCCGCGAGGAGGCAGGAGATCGGTTCACATTGGCCTCGGGCCTCAGCGGCGTGACGTCGGATTTCGTCGCTGCGGTGACCTTCGACTTGCCGTCGGCACTGGAGCTGACGGGGAGGAGCCTTTTTGCGCCAGACGATTTCGCCTTCCGGCGCGGCGAGGTCGAGATCGGCTACCAGGCCTCGCGGTTCGACGCGAGCTCTCGCTATCTGTTCCTGGCCGAGGACTTGGATCTGGATCTGCCGGAGCGGCAGGAGGCAACTGTAGGCGGGCGGTTTCGCTTTGCGCCGAACTGGGAGGTGTCCGGTCAATTTCGGTACGATTTTGTGTCCGGCCTGGCGCTCGACCGCGAGGCCATTCTCCGCTACGGAAACGAATGCGCGGAAATTGAGCTTTCGGTCTCGCGCAAGGTGACGACTTCGAATAACGTTCCGACATCGACCAATATCGGTCTGACCGTGAACCTTGCCGGCCTCGGGGGGACGCGGTCACGCGATTGGCCCCGGGGCCGGTGCGACCTCAGATCTTGACGCGCGGTGCTTATGACCCTCCGCTTCCTCCTCCCTCTTTTGTTTCTTGCCACGTCCGTGCTCGCCCAGGACAGATCCAGTTTTGCCCCGGTTTTGGTGGTGAACGAGCGGGCAATCACCGCCTTTGAAGTCTCACAGCGGGTTCGGTTGCTGACCGTGTTTGGCGCGGCCGGCGACTTGGAGGCTCTGGCCCGCGAGCAGCTGATCATCGACCGCTTGCAGCTCGACATTGCCACGCGCTTTGACGTTCTGCCGAGCGAGGAGGAGATCGCTGCTGGCGTCCTTGAGTTTCTGGGGCGGCGCAACATCGAGCCGGATCAGTTTTCGGCGGCCCTCCGCCAGGCCGGCGTGGCGCCCGAGACCATGGACAGCTTCATCAGCGCAGGCCTCGGCTGGCGGCGCGTTGTGCAGGGTCGGTTCCGCCGGATCGCAACCCCCACCGAAGGCGATCTCGATGCCGCACTGTCGCTGACCAACCGGGGTCTCCGAGAGAGTGTTCGACTGCAGGAGATCGGAATCCCGTTCGAGGAGCGGGGCGAAGACGCGGCCTTCGAGATCGCCCAACGCCTTTCGCGGGAGCTGAACGGGCGCGGCAACTTCTCCGCGGCCGTGCAGCGCTACTCCCGAATGCCGTCCGCGGCCAATGGGGGACGCATGGGTTGGGTCCCGATCGAGCGCCTGCCACCGGGCCTCGCAAGCCAGCTCCTCGCGCTGGAGGTGGGGGAGGTCACCGCGCCTGTCGAGATCCAGCAGGGCGTCGCAATCCTGAAGCTTCTGGAGCGGCGGCGCGAACCCATCCCCGAAGATCAGGCGGGCCCGATCACCGTGAGCTACAGTCAGCTTATCTGGCCAATCGCCGATGGCGGCGAGGAAGCCGCGCGTCAAGCAGAGGGCGAAGCCCGCCGCATTCAGAGCGAAACGGAACTCTGCTCAGATCTCGATGCCCGGGCAGCGGAGTTCGGCATCGGCAGCGGGCGGAGCGAACCGACGCCCGTGCGTGCGCTGCCGGCGGAGGTTGCACCGTCGCTCGCCGAGATGGACCCGGGCGATCTGGTGACCATCCGCGACGGCCGCGGCGTTGTCCTCCTGATGCTCTGCGACCGCTCGGACCAGGTTTCCCCAGAGGAGCGGGAGGCGATTCGCAACCGCCTCTTCGCACAGCGCCTTACCACCCTCGGGCAGGGCTTCCTCGCCGATTTGCGGGGCAACGCTGTCATCGAGGAGCGGTGAGACCCATCCTTCTCACCCAAGGCGATCCGGCCGGTATCGGACCCGAGATTGCGCTCCGCGCTTTTGCCGAGGGCGATGCGCCCTTCGTCTACCTCGGCTCTGGCGACCATATCTCGACGCTTGCGCACCCCATGGGCATCGACGTTCACTGCGTTGCAGCGCTGGACGAGACGCGCGACGGCGCCCTCTTGGTTCTCGATCACCCTCTCGCAGCGCCCGTCGTTCCCGGCCGCCCGGATCCTGCAAACGCAGCCGCAACTGTGGAGATCATCGCACGAGGCGTGGAGCTCGCGACGTCCGGCGCTGCAGCGGCGATTGTGACAAACCCGATCAACAAAAAAGCGCTGAAAGACGGTGCGGGGTTCAAGTTCCCCGGGCACACCGAGTTCCTGGGTCAACTCTGCGGCGTCGAACGCCCTGTCATGATGCTCGCCTCACCCGAGCTGCGCGTCGTGCCTGTGACGATCCATATTGCGCTGGCCGAGGTGCCTTCGGCTCTGACGCCCACCCTCCTCGAGGAGACGCTGCGAACGACCGCCGATGCGCTGCGGAACGATTTCGGCATCGCGGTGCCGAGGATCTCCGTGGCGGGCCTGAACCCACATGCCGGCGAGGGCGGCGCGATGGGCCGCGAGGAGCTGGAGGTCATCGCACCGGTGCTCGAGCGTCTCCGAGCGGAGGGCATGGCAGTCGACGGACCTCGATCGGCGGACACCATGTTCCACCCAGCCGCGCGCGCGCACTATGACGCGGCGGTCTGCATGTTCCACGACCAGGCCCTGATCCCGATCAAGACGGTTGACTTCGCCGGCGGTGTGAACGTGACCCTTGGCCTGCCCATCGTGCGCACTTCGCCCGATCACGGCACAGCCTACGACATCGCCGGCAAGGACATTGCGGATCCGACAAGCTTGATCGCCGCTCTGCGCCTCGCCCGCGAGATCGCCGCGACCCGCGCCGCGTGACCGACCCGCTTCCGCCCCTGCGCGAGGTGATCCGGAGCTATGGCCTCACCGCCCGGAAGTCTCTCGGCCAGAATTACTTGCTCGACCTCAATCTGACGCGGAAAATCGCGCGTCAGGCGGGCGATCTTCAGACCGCCGATGTGCTGGAAGTGGGACCCGGGCCCGGAGGGCTGACGCGGGCGCTTCTGATGGAGGGCGCGCGGCATGTCACGGCGATCGAGCGCGACCCGAGATGCCTGCCGGCTCTGACCGACATTGCCGGCGCGTTTCCCGGGCGGTTGACCGTGCTCGAAGGGGATGCGCTCCGGCTCGACCCGGGTCCAACGTTGACGCCGCCCGTTCGGGTGGTGGCAAACCTGCCCTACAATGTCGGGACCGAGCTTCTGGTCCGATGGTTGATCCCACCCACCTGGCCCCCGTTCTGGCAAAGCCTAACGCTGATGTTTCAACGCGAGGTGGCCGAGCGGATTGTGGCCCAGCCCGGCAGCAAGGCCTATGGCAGATTGTCAGTGCTCGCTGCCTTCCGAACCGAGGCACGCATCGTCCTGAGCCTGCCCGCCACTGCCTTCACACCCCCACCGAAGGTCAGTTCCGCGGTGGTTCACCTGATGTGCCGCGACACGCCACCTTTTGCGGCGGATCCGCCCCTCTTGGAACGGATCGTGGCGCAGGCCTTCGGGCAACGCCGAAAGATGCTCCGCACAGCGCTCCGCGGTTTCGGACCCGAGGTCCAGGAAGCCCTCGAGGAGGCCGGGATCCCCGGGACGAAACGGGCCGAAGATGTCGATCTCGAAGCGTTTTGCGCCCTCACCCGAGCGCTGAGCGCCCGCGGCGCCTGAGGTCAGTCTGGCGCCGACCCCGTGTCGGCGTCCCCGGCCGCCGGGGCGACCTGTTCCTCAGCGGCTGTCTTCTTGGTTCGGGTGCGTCGCGCGCGCGGCTTTTTGGGCGGCGGCGCGTCTGCGGCGGCACCTTCCGGCGTTTCGACAAGAGAGGCTGGTTCCTGACTCTCGTCATGGCCGTTCAGGGGCGGCATCATCACAGCGGCGTTGGCCCCGTTCTCGTAGACCGGAGCCTCGACCTCCGCTGGCGCATCAGGCGACGTGTCATGGCCGTTTTCGCGTTGCGCTTCGCGTTCCTGATCCCTTTGGCGCTGCGCTTCCTGGGCGAGGCGGTCGGCCTCCTGACGCTCCGCCTGTTCGCGCATCGCCTCATTCAGCATGCGCGCATAGTGCTCGGAATGCTGCAGAAAATTCTCCGCCGCAACGCGGTCGTTCGAGAGCTGGGCGTCGCGCGCAAGCGTCTGATACTTCTCAATAATCTGTTGCGGAGTGCCGCGAACCTTGCCCTCCGGACCGGCGCTGTCGAAGACGCGATTGACAATGTTGCCGACGCTTCGGTTCCGGTTGTTGTTCTTGTTCCTCGAACGCGACTTGCTGGAAGATCTCATGGGTCTCGATTTTTTGTCGTTCAGGGATTTTGGCAGCTGAGCTGCCGTGGTGCCCAGTCCCAGAGAGCCCGAAAACTCCGCTTCTCATGCAAACGCCCCAAAACACGGGCCGGCATGAGACCTCTGACCGCAGCAGCAATTGATCTATAGCTGTCGGAGCACGAAAGACAACCACTAAGTTTGGAGACTCAATCAGATCGACGGTGGACTTCGAGCACCCGGTCCCTTTGGTCAAGATCCGTCAGGACGCGCACCACGAAGCCGAGCTCGTGAAAAAGACCTGCGGCCTGGACCCCCTGCTCTGCTCCGATCTCGAAGAGTGCGCGCCCCCCGGGCGCGAGACGGGCCTCGAGCCCCGCGGCAATCGTACGGTAGGCGTCCAGTCCGTCACCGCCGGGCGTGAGCGCCATCTGCGGTTCCCAAAGCCGTATCTCCGGTGCGAGACCCGGCATCTCGGAGGCCGCTATATAGGGCGGGTTGGAGAGTACGAGATCGAAGCGACCGACGACGCTGTCCCACCAATTGCCCTCGGCGAGGCTCAAGCGATCCGAGACGTGGTGAGTGTCGGCATTGCGCGCGGCGACCTTGAGGGCCGCGGCGCTGAGATCAGTGGCGAGACCTCGAGCCGCCGGCCATTCCGACAGAAGTGTGACGGCGATGCACCCGGTGCCCGTCCCGAGATCGATCAGGCGTGCCGGCGCTTTGCCGTCGAGGGCAGCGGCAATCAGGGTCTCGGTCTCCGGTCGCGGGTCGAGGACGTCGCTGCTCACTTCGAAGGATCGTCCCCAGAAGAGCCGGGCACCGGTGATCTGGGAAACCGGCCGTCGCTCCAACCGGGCGGCAAGGAGCGGCGCCAAGAGCGCCTCCGCCCCGCTGACGGGATGGGACAGCATCGGCCCGACCCGGTCCGGCGGCACGCTGAGCGCATGCGCAAGGAGCCAGCGCGCGTCTCGCTCCGCACCATCAATTCCCGCCGCACGGAGCGTGCGAACGGCTTTTGCGAGAACGTCCCCGAGGGTCACCCCTGGACCTCGGCCAGACGCTCAGCCTGATCGGCGGCCATCAGGGCGGAGATGACCTCGTCAAGCGCCCCTTCCAACACCTGATCGAGCTTGTAGAGCGTCAGGTTGATCCGGTGATCGGTGACGCGGCCCTGGGGGAA
>JBCCWM010000057.1:0-15527 GCA_039193505.1 Pseudomonadota bacterium
AGGCTCCGGGACCGCGCGTCCCCGCCCTGCGCCTCCGGCGCTCAGGTGCCCGCGTCCCAGCGACCGACCGACGCCACAGCCCCTCCGAAACGTCCCGCCGCCCGCCGGCTCATGCCGGCATCGACAGCGGCCAATGCTCGCGCTCGAAGATCCATGGAATGCGGTTTGCCCCTCCCAAAGCCCGATATCCGCCCTGGGGGACTAAGCCACGCTTCGGCACGGCGACTGCGGAGCGCGCCGATCAATTGTGTGCGGTGTTTGACAAGAAGCGCACATGTGCGAATGGTGACGGCCCTGGCCTGCCGGCCTGCACTCTTCACGGCCACGACGCGCATCGCCAGTCGCTGCGCGACCGGCTCGACCCCTCCGCAATCGCCTCAGCGTCGGCCGCGTCGTTCGGCGGGACGACGATCCCCCGGATCGTTGTCTCTCTCCGCCTCGCTTTGCCGCTCGACGCAGATGTGCTGTCCAAGCCGGACCCCATGACCGCGCGCTCCGATCCCCCGGCTCCGGGACTGCGCACTCCTGGAGGCTTCGTGAGCGACGATCGACGGCGCGTGACGTCTCAGGAACGAGGGAGCTGCGACCGGGAAACAGTCCTTCCGAACGCGACGCATTCGTCGACAACTGCCCTAAGCAGCCGGCTCACGCGTTCGGTCATATCGACCGAGATGATGCCACCCTTCCCCCGGAACGCCCCCGTCCTCTCCCTGGCGACACGAGTGTCACCAGGTCGGCGCACTGCGATGCCCTTGGACGGGGGGCCACCCACTGGTGACGCCGGCCGTCAGAGTGTCGGACACGAGGGGATCGGGCACGCCGCCGAACAAGGCAGCCGGACAAGGCTGGCGATCCAGTCCGGCAGCGTCTGCGCTTAGGCCGCTCGGGAGGAATGTGTCGTGCGAAGCGCCGAGCACGCCGACGAGGGTCTCAGCCGGACGGACCTTCCAGCGTATCGCCAGAGCGTGTCGTCGGCACAATCCTCGACGGGGCTCGCCTGCGACGGGGGCTGGGGCATGGTCGAGCGAGCACCCCTCATGGGCCGGCGCGCAGGACCCGCTTCAGCGATAGCCTCGCGGCGGTTGGCACGGTTCTCCTCCGACGCGAGCGCGATCCCCTTACGCGTGGGCGACTGGCGAGACCCGGCGGAGCGCGCCCGCGCCGCATCCCGCTGCAGATCGGTCCGAAGAGGAGCTGCCCGAGATCCCCTTCGGCCTACCGTCCGGCAGCGGCGAACGCGAGCGTTGCGCAATCGAACCCTCGATCAGCGCGAACGGCACACCCTGTCGATTGAGCGCTGCAATGCGCCGGCGAAGAACGCGCCCGTCCGCCGCAGCCGGTCTTGGACACGCCGCGCGGCAAAGAGGGCGCTCTTCGAGCGGGTGGAGGTCGCCAACGCCCCGTATCGCATCGGCGTCGAGGTCTCTCAACCGGGTTGCACGGCGTCCGACAGGATCACGGGCCGCCGCACAGCGACCCAAAACGCCCGCCGGGTCCCACGGGTCGCGCTAGACGAATTCATCTTGCTCGCACTGACGGGTCACCTCCGCGCCGAAGCGCAGGAAGGTGCGACGGGCGCTGTCCGTCAGGGCGTCAAACCCCGCGCCACTGTCTTCAACGGCCGCGACGAGGCGGCGCCAAAGGGGGGCGGACGGCCTGCGCGAGAAATACGCGCAGCGCATGTGGGGGAGCGTGCCGCGAATGTGGGCGCCGATCAGACCGGCCCCGAAGGCCGCGCCGTGAAGCACGTAGAGTGCGCCGAGGAGGGACGGCTTCGAGGGGGCGCGGAGGTGATCGATCGGCGCCATGGGCGCGGGCTTCTGTCCCGACAGGTCCGCCTCCATCGCGGCGAGCGCATCGCTGAGCGAGAGATCCGCAAAGTGACCCGTGCGCCGGCGCGCAGCCTCCACAGCACCGTAAAACGACTGATAGGACGAGAGGACGGCCCGATACTCCCCCTCCGACAGATCGGGCGCCATCAGCCGAACGATCCAGCGATGATGGTGGAGCGCCTCATGCTCCGCCTGCGTCGCGGCGGCAAGTTTGGTGCGAAGGCTCTGATGCGGCATGGTCGATCTCTCCTTGAGGAGAGCGTGCCGCGAAGTGCGTCAAAACACCACATCTTTCTTGATCATTTTTCGGCATTCGGGACGAACAGCTGAACCCCGTCCCGCGTGAACCCGGCGATGGCGGCCTGGCCTGCCTCGGAGAGGATCCACTCGACGAAGCTCTCTGCCAGATCGCCTTTGGCGCTCGGGTGCGAGACGGGGATGACGCCGTACTGATTGAGGAGGCGGGGGTCGCCCGCGACCAGGATCTCTTGGCGACCCTTGTTGCCGAAGCTGATCCAGGTGGCCCGATCGGTGAGCACGTAGGCGCCCGTGGCCGTTGCGATGTTGAGGGTCGCGCCCATGCCCGCGCCAGTCTCGAGATACCAGGTCCCCGAGGCTGTCCTGAGATCGACATTGGTGTCGGCCCAGAGCGCGAGCTCAGCCTTGTGCGTGCCGCTGTCATCGCCGCGCGAGGTGAACCGGGCGCGCGTCCGGGAGATCCGGTCGAGGGCCTCCACGGCATCGCTCAGGCCGCGTATCCCTGCGGGATCCTCGGGCGGTCCAACAATCACGAAGTCGTTGAACATCACGTCATAGCGCGCACGACCATGGCCCGCGGCGACGAACGCTTCCTCCGCGGAGCGCGCGTGGACGAGGACCACATCGCCGTCGCCGCGGGCCGCGTTCTTCAGCGCCTGACCGGTGCCAACGGCCACCACGCGCACATCGATGCCGGTTTCGGCTTCGAAGCGCGGCAGGATGTGATCGAAGAGGCCGGTGTTCTCCGTCGAGGTGGTCGATTGGAGGATGATGAACTCTCCGGCGGCGAGGGGACCGGCGAGAAGGCAGAGAAGCGCGGCGCGCCAGACGATCTTCATGGCAGATACACTCGACCGGTCACCCATGCCTCCGCCTCGGGCGAGCGCGGCGCATCGAGAAGGGCGGCGGCCGGTCCGGCTTCGACGAGTCGGCCCTCGGACAGGAAGAGCGCGTCATCGCCAAGGCGGCGCGCCTGGCCGATGTCGTGGGTCACAAGGACGACTGTCACGCCGCGTCGGGAGGCGGCGGTGATCTGCGTCTCGATGGCCAGAGTGGAGGCCTGGTCGAGACTCGCCGTCGGCTCGTCGAGGAACAGGATCTCGGGCGCCAGCGCCAGCGCCCGCGCAAGCGCGAGGCGCTGCTGTTCCCCCCCTGAGAGGAGCCGTGCCGGGTGCGCCGCGCGCGCCTCGAGCCCCGCATCCTCCAGCGCGGCCTCGGCCCGCGTGCGGGCCGCCGCCCGGCTCAGCCCGTGAGCGGCCAGAGCAAACCGAAGATTGCCGAGGGCGGAGCGGCGCATCATGACGGGGGTCTGGAACACCATCGCCTGGCAGGCCCGCGCCGCCCGGTCGAGCGGGCGGCCCTGCCAGAGGATCCGCCCCGTGCTCGGACGGAGAAGCCCATGGAGGAGGCGGAGAAGGAGGCTTTTGCCCGCCCCGTTGGCCCCGAGGACGACCGTTCGGCGCGCTCCGCGAATGGAGAGGTCCATCTCCGCAATCAGCGCCCGCCCGCCGGCACGGAACCCGAGACCCCTGGTCTCGATGAGGGGTGCGCTCACCTCGCCCTCAAACATAGGCCGCCCGGGCGGCTGCACCGCGCACGGCCATCAGCGCTGCATTGACCCCGATGGCGAGCGTCAGGAGGACGATGCCGAGCGCCAGCGCGAGGTCGAGATTGCCGCGCGAGGTCTCGAGCGCGATCGAGGTCGTCATCACCCGCGTCACGTGGTTGATGTTGCCGCCGACGATGATCACGGCCCCGACCTCCGCCACGGCCCGTCCAAAGCCCGCGAGGGCAACGGTCAGCAGGCTGAACCGCCCGTCCCAGAGGAGCGCTGCCATCCGTGCGCCAGGTCCGACGCCGAGCGAGGCGAACTGCTCGGCATATTCCTGGTTCAGCGCCTCGATCACGTCCTTGGTGAGGGCCGCAACGAGAGGCGTGACGAGGAGGGTTTGCGCGATGATCATCGCCTTGGGCGTGTAGAGCAGCCCGAGCGGGCCGAGCGGTCCCGACGCCGAGAGCAGGAGATAGACCACAAGCCCCACGACAACGGGCGGGAGGCCCATCAGCGCGTTGAGGACCACGGTCACGACCACACGGCCTCCGAACCGAAAGGCCCCGGCCGCCGCCCCGAGCGGCAGGCCGAAGACGCAGGCGATCAGCACCGAGGTGAACGTGACCCGGAGCGAGAGCCCGATGATCTCGATCAGGGCCGGATCCCAACTCAGGATCAGCCATGTGGCGTCCATCAGCGCTCCGCCGAGCCCATCCAAGCGTTCGCTCCCCGTTTGTCCGGTCAGAGAGGCCACAGTTCCCGGTCGTTTTCCAGCCCCTTCGAGAGCCGCACCTCAACCTTCCTGAGCCATCGAGCCCGCTGTCGGACCGATCGGCCGTTTTGGGTGAGATTGCGCCGATCTGCGCCTAGTCTTGCGCAATCGGCGGGGACGAGGAGGGCAACGGCCAATGCGGCGCAGAAGCTGGGGGGTGGTCGGGTTTCTCGCCTGGTGGGCGCTCCTTGCCGCCGGTCTCGGCGCGGGAACGCTTGGGCAGGGGCAGCTGCCGGTCGATTACCGGAGCTATGTCGAAGCCGCGATCCGGGCCAATGCGACGGGCTCCCCCTACACGACCACCGATGCCGCTGCGGCCGCATGGCGCGAGATCCACCGCGCGAGCGTCGCGCGGTTTGACGGGGGCGAGGGGACCGCCGTTCCTGGACCCTACATCTATCCGCCGACACTGGCCCTCCTGCTGGCGCCGGGGCCGGGTGTTGCGGTCGTCTATCTCGCGCTGCTGGCCGCAGCCGCGGCGGCGCTCGGTCTTTTGTGGCGGTGGAGTGCGGGGCTCCGCTCGCCCTGGTGGTTGCTCGCGCTGGCGCTCTCGCCGGATCTTCTTGCGGTCTTTGCCGGCGGCAATGCGGAGATTGTGGTGCTGGCCCTGGCCTTCGCGGCCCCGTGGCTGGTCTGGCAGGGGCGCGGTCTTCTCGCAGCACCGCTCGCGGCGCTGGCACTCCTCATCAAGCCCCATGCCATCCTGATCTTTCTGGCGGTGGGCGCACTTGGCCTCCGCGGCGATCCGCGCCGCCGCCGCGCGGTTTGGTGGGCGGTCGGACTGGGCGCGGCCCTCATGGCGCTCGAGGCGCTCCGCTGGCCACCCGAGGCCCGAGCAGACGCATGGGCCTATCTCCTGGATCCGATGGCCTATCAGTACTTTGCCCTGCCACCGGCCGAGCAATGGCCGATGAGCCATTGGAACCGTGCACCCGTGCAGAGCCTCGTGGCTCTGGGCCTGTCGCCGGAGCTGGCGCAGGCCCTCATGCTCAGTCTCTTCGCGGCTGTCGTCGCCGCGGCAAGCCTCGCCCGGCCATCGCCCCGGTTCGGGGCCGTCTTTGCCCTCGCCTACACGCTCTATATCGCGGTGAAACCGGTGACATGGTCCCTGCCGCTCTTCGAGGTTGTCGTCCTCGGTGCGCTCTGGCCCCAACTCGGGACTTGGGGGCGGCGCGCCGCCGCCCTCCTCGCGCTTGCGCTTGCGCTCAGCCACTGGGTGGCCTTCGGCCTCTTTGCGGCCGCGCGGCACCCGGGCCTTCTGACACTGCAAAGCCCGGCTGTCCCGTGGGAGACCGCGCTCGTTCTGCCCGGCGCTGTCCTTCTCTGCCTTTATGCCGTCGCTTCTCGGTTGAGGCCCGAGGCGAAGGCGCGCTAGGCTGGACGCGTCCGCAGAGGAGAGGTGCGATGCTCAGGAATGACCAACTCGACGCCTGGGATCGGGAGAGCTTTCTCCATCCCTCGACCCACCTCGCCCAGCATGCCCGCGGCGAAAGCCATGCGCGGATCATGACCCGCGGCGCCGATGGCGTCTTTGTCGAGGATCGCGAGGGCCACCGCCTCCTCGACGCATTCGCGGGGCTGTACTGCGTGAACGTGGGCTACGGCCGGACCGAGATCGCCGAGGCGATCGCGGCGCAAGCGCACGAGCTCGCCTATTACCACGCCTATGCCGGCCATGGGACCGAGGCGTCCATCACGCTCGCCAAAATGGTGATCGACCGCTGCCCCGCGCATATGTCAAAGGTGTTTTTCGGGCTCGGAGGCTCGGATGCGAACGAGACCAACCTGAAGATCATCTGGTACGTCAACAACATCCTTGGCTGCCCGGAAAAGAAGAAGATCATCGCGCGCTGGCGGGGCTATCACGGCTCGGGGATCGCCTCGGGGTCTCTGACCGGCCTCTCGCTCTTCCATGCGAAGTTCGACCTGCCGCTCGGGCGGTTCCTCCACACCGAGGCGCCCTACCCGCTGCACCGCCCCGATGGCCTGTCGGAGGCGGCCTACACCGCGCATCTCGCCGCCGAGCTCGAAGCGCTGATCGAGGCCGAAGGTGCGGACACGATCGCGGCCTTCTGGGCCGAGCCGCTGCTGGCCACCGGCGGGATCATTCCCCCTCCCGAGGGGTACTGGGAGGCCATTCAGCCGATCCTCAAAAAGCACGACATCCTGCTCGTCGTCGATGAGGTGGTCACGGGCTTCGGGCGGATGGGCACGATGATGGGCTCGGAGTATTTCGGCCTCCGCCCGGATGTGATGACCATCGCGAAGGGTCTGACATCGGCCTATGCCCCGCTCTCTGGCTCGATTGTCTCGGACGAGATCTGGTCGGTGCTGGAGCGCGGGACGGATGAGGCGGGACCGTTCGGCCATGGCCTGACCTATGCCGCCCATCCGATCGGTGCGGCGGCGGGCGTGGCGAACCTGCGGCTCCTCGATGAGCTCGGGCTCGTGGCGAACGCGGCCGATATGGGCCCGCGTCTGACGGAGGCGCTCCGCGACGCGGTGGCGGGTCTGCCCCAAGTTGCGGAGGTCAGGGGGGCCGGCATGCTCTCTGCCATCGAAGTGATGCGGGATCCCGACACCCGGACCCCGTTCGAGCCGGAGGACAAGATGTCGGTGAAAATGGCCGCCGCCCTTCTCGAAGAGGGGATCATCGGGCGCGCGATGCCGCAATCCGACACTCTGGGTTTCGCACCCCCGCTCTGTCTGACCGAGGGTCAGATCGACCAGATCGCGACCGGCGTCGGCGCGGCGATGCGGCGGGTGTTGGGGTAGAGACGCTCCGTCTCACACAAGGTGGCGCGCACCGCGGATGGGACGACAGTTGGCCTCCGGGGAGCGCGCGCTCGTTCGCGTTGAGCGCTAGGCCGCAACCTGTTTCATCCGACCAGTGGGCGGGACCGCAGCGCGTTAGCGGGACTCGAGGATGCGCGTGTCGACTGTCCGGATGTCGAGGCCGTCGCCGACAATCCTCTGGTCGAGGGCGTTGGTGAAGCTCTGCACGGATTCCTGGAGGGGCCGGCGGTCGGGAAAAATCGGGGTCTCGGCGTGGAGGGCCACGAGCTTCGACTTGCCGAAGGTCTCGTCGATCACGAACCCGATGATCCCAGCCTCGATGTCGACGGAGGCGGCCGGGTGGGCCACGCGGACGCGGCGCGTGCCGTCAGCCTCCGGCGGGATGTCGGCAACGCGGCCCGGCGCGCCTGCCAGCGGGAAGAGGTTGAACACATTGCCCGAGACATCGGTGATCGCGACCCAAAGGTACCCGGCCTCGAGCCCCGCGGGCAGGACGACATCGATCACCGGGTTGTCGCCAGGCTCATAGACGCCGTCGACGTTCTGGCGCGCCGTGTCCGCCCCGTAGCCGAGCGCGAAGACGAAACTGCCCGACGGCGCGTCCGGCAGCTTCTGTTGGATCCGGCAGAGCGAGGGGTTCAGGATCTCGGCATCGAGGACAACGAGCCGGTTGCCGGCAATCCGGGTGAGCTGGTCGTAGAGCTCGGAGCGGGTGGCGGCCGAGGCGACATCGCCCGTCACAGTGATCCGCGCGCCAATCGGGTAGCCGTCGGCCGGCGGGTTCACCGGGACGAAGGGACCGCAATCGGCGTTTCGTCGGAGGACATCGTCGAGCGCGTCGAGGCCGAGGATCCGAGGACCGAAGAGGATCTCCGCCTCACCGGTGAAGGGCCGCGGCATGTTGGCGCCGTCGAGCCGGCGCGCGACGTCATGGCGGATGTCGGGCGTCGGTGCAAAGCCCTGGATCCGCACCACCGTACCAACGACATCGAGCTCGAAATCGTCGAGCGGGGCCAGGATCGTGAGGAGCCCCGCAATGCCGCCCGACCACCCCTCGGGAATGTCGCCAGAGGCAAGGACCAGATCCACGTCGCCCCCCATTTGATCGCCCTGCGCGGCGATGGCGGCCGCGGCCTCCTCCGACGGCGCATGACCGGTGATCGTGACACCTCCGCCCGGCGTTTTGCGTGCCGCAAGCGTGTAGGGATCGACGCCCGGGTAGCTCGGCCGGAGCAACGGCTCGAGGACGCCCGAGAAGAAGAGGCCCGCACCGATCGCCGCCACGACGACGACGGCCGCGAGCGCGCCGATCAGGCCGCGGCCCTTCGGCGCCGGTGCCGGCTGCGCGCCGGGGAACTGCGTGTAGCGGGGGCGGGGCCGGTCGTCGTCGCCCCAGATAAAGTCGAGCACCTCGCCCGCACTTTGGAACCGTTGCGCTGGGTCGGGCTCGGTCAGCCGGTCGATGAGGTCCTTGAGATCCTCCGGCACGCCCTCCGTGTCGGGGCGCCGGCCTTTGATCTCCATCATCTCTTTGATGTTGTTACCAATGAAGGGCGGCTTGCCGTTGTAGACGGCAAGGAGCACCATGCCGAGCGAGTAGAGATCGGTCCGGTGATCGGAATTGCCGTGGAGCTGTTCGGGCGCGGCATAGGCGTATTTGCCCGCAAACTCGTTGCCGACGATCGTGATAGCCCCCTCAGTCGTGTCCTTGGCGATGCCGAAATCGATGATCACAGCCTCCTCCGGCTCGCCGTGGCGGAGGATGATGTTGTCGGGACTGAGATCGCGGTGGACGATGTTCTGGCTGTGGACGGCCTCCAACCCCTCGCACACACGGCGCGCAACGCTGAGGAGGGCCTCGGGGCTCATCCCCCCCTCCTTCATCCGGTGCGCGAGATCCGGCCCCTCGACATAGTCCATCACCAGATAGACAAGGCCGTCGGCCGTTCGGTTGTTCTCGGAATAGCGCACGACGGCGGCATGGGCGACGTCGCGGATCTGCTCCTCCCGGGTGAGGAGGGTGAGGTACTCGTCGTTCGAGGCAAACTCCTTCCGGAGGACCTTCATTGCAACGATCCGACCGGAAATCTCGGACCGGGCCTTATAGACCTCGGACGTGCCGCCACGGCCGAGCACGTCCTCGATCCGGTAGGTGTTGTTGACGAGATCGCCGGTCTGGAAGGTCGAGTTGTCTGGCCTGATCTCGTTCATGACATGCCCGTTTTTGCTGTCTTCAGAGCCACGCATGCGCACCGGCGCGCGGTTGAGAGGCGTCCGGTCCGGGGCTCCAAATCGATCGAAACCTACCCAATCGGGGCTTGCGCCACAACGGGGATCACCGCACAACTCTAAGCGATGGCACGCCAGAAGGGTGTGTCTGCCCCCGGGGGTCGCGATGTTGATGTTCCTGCGCCTGTTACCTTATCTCGTGATCGGGATTGGGATCATGCTCGCGCCGGCAACCTGGTTCATCGCCCGCCAGATCTTCTCGGAGGTGCCCGTCGCTGCGGGCGGCGGGGGCGGGGCCGGGTACGATGCCGAGGCCCGGATTGAGCTCGAGCGGCTCCGCGCGCAGGTCGAGCAGCTTCGCGCCGACATCGCCACTGTCAACCAGAGGGCTGAGCAGGCCATCGGCATGGCCCAGCAGCGCCCCGCGCAACCTCTCGCACCGGACCCGAACGCGCGCACCGATGACGGGCCGAACCTGATTGTCGACGCCTACGCACAAGTGGTCCTGATCGCCAACCGCCGGAATGTGAATGAGGGTCTGACAGTGCCGTCGCGCACCTTCCTGATTGAGACGCTGGGCCGCCCGCGCGAGACCCTGACGGATGAGTGTCAGGGCATGACGAACGAGCGGCTGAACCAGATGCTCTTTCTCGGCGATGTCGGGCCGATCCGAGTGCGGATGCTGCAGCCGGCTGTCGAGTCGCTCCGACGCGTGTTCGAGAAGGTGCGCACGACTGATCAGGATCTCTACGACCGGATCAACACCTCGGGCAGCCTCTGCGTGCGACGGATCCGGGGGACGGCCGCGACGCTGTCATCGCATGCCTTCGGGCTCGCGCTCGACATAAACATCGACGGCCAGCTCGACACGCTCGGCGATGGGCGCACGCAGCTCGGGCTCACGATCATCGCGGACTTCTTCAAGGAGGAGCAGTGGATCTGGGGCGCGGGCTTCGGGCGCGAGGATTCGATGCATTTCGAAGTCAGCCAGGAGCTGTTGTCGAGCTGGCGCGCCTCGGGTCAGATCTGAGGCGCGGGGCGTGGAGGGAATGCGCGTGGCACCGCTCCGCGCGCGGTCATGGAAAGGGAGAGACATGATCAGACAGAGCGCTGCCGCAATCCTTTTGGGCGTTCTTGCCGGCTGTGCCGGAGGCGAGGGGGCCGACACCTCGGCGCCCACGATCACCGTCGGCGCCGCCGGCGGACGGGCCTTCTTCAGCACGGATCCCGGGGTCGGCGTCCTGCGCCGCGGATGTTCGGGCGGCCTCGCGTCGGCCTATGCGATCTTCGATCCGTCGAGCCCGACGGTCCATGTCCGCGATGGCGGTGCGCAGGCCAATCTGACGGTGACCTTCTCCGACGAAACGGGCATCCAGCGCGCCTTCATCCAGATCCCGGCGGGTCAACTGTCGAGCCCGCAGGTCGCCAACACCAAGCCGATCCCGACCGCGTCTGGCCTCTCCGAAGTCTATGAGTACAACTTCTTCGGCCAGGAAGGGACGGGCGAGACATCGCACCGGGTGACCATCGCCCTCGCGCACAGTGACAGCAACCGCGTCTTCAACGTCTTCGCCAGCGATTTTGCCGGCAACACATCGGACACGTTCAACCTTCTGATCGGCGAGTCCGCTGCCCTCTGCGCGGGATGATTCTGCCGTGCGAATCGCTTCAAACTGAGGTTTGATGAATTGCGCCAAAAATGTGGCGCAGGGATGGTTCGTTTGGACACAGAATTTGGCGCAAATCGGACTCGAACATGGCGAGACTAAGAATGTCAAGTTTTTCGGAAGAAGTGGGCGACCGGTGCCCCAGCTCCGATTGACGCCATGACCGACCACGAACAGAATGAGATCACTTCAGGGCGCCAGGCTCGCCGCGAAATCGGTTGCTTGTCCTGGAAGTTTTACGAGTAGAAGGCTGTTAATGGTGGTGTTACTTTCTGGAAGACCTCGACTGGGGCACGAGTACGCAAGTTGATGGTGTGCGAGGTCTTCCAAAAGTGGCGTAGGCGGTGTGTGTCGGGCCAGCCCCGGCCAGAGTATTCGGAGCGGGGCCATGCCGATCTGTAGCAGAGATGACTGCGCTGGAAATGCAGATCAACCATGGGTAGACTATTTGCGCGATGCCTGCGGTTCGACGGAGGTCGCGTTCACCTTCGGCCGCGATCGGCCCCCTCTCCCCGGCGCCGCCCTGGGGGAAACCTCGAGAGGCCAGAGCTTTGCCCGGGACCCCAAATCGTCCGGGCGCGTGACGAAGAAGGAGTGCGGCCGCGCGCCGCAGCAGTGACGGCATGGATCTTTCCGACCTCCTGGCGACCCTCGACGATGGCAGCGATGCCGGCGAGGATATGGAGTATGAGCCAATCTTCACCGAGCTCGAGCTTGTTGCCAAACCCGGTGAGGAGCGGGTCATGGGGGACTCGGTCCAAGAGGCCGAGGAGCCCAACTGGCGCGAGGTGAAGGAAAAGGCGCTGGCTGTGCTCGAACAGTCAAAGGACCTTCGCGCGTCGATGCACCTCGCGCATGCGGGGCTCAAGACCGGCGGTTTCCCGGACTTCGCGACCGTGATGACCTATGTGAAGCGGTGCCTCACCGAACACTGGGACGGCGTGCACCCGATGCTCGACGCGGATGACGACGACGATCCGACGATGCGGGTGAATGCGGTGCTCACCCTCGCGGACGGCGACGGCATTCTGCGCGCGGTGCGCAACGCACCCCTGACCCAAAGCCGCGCCTTCGGCGGGTTTTCGCTCTTTGATGTAGAGATAGCTGAAGGTGAGATCGAAGCGCCCGAGAGCCTCGACACAGTGCCGGACCGCAGCCAGATCTCGGCCGCGTTCCAAGACACAGAGGCGGAGTGGCTGACCGCGACGCAGGAGGCCGTGAACACGGCTCTCGACGATCTGGTCGCAGTCGACGGCAAGTTCGACGAAGAGACGCCGGGGCGCGGGCCGAACCTCGACGACCTTCTGCGGGCGCTCCGCCGGATCAAGGCGCGGATCGACGAAGCCACCGGCAGCGATGAGGAATTCGCCGAAGGCGACGCAGAGGGCGAGGAGGGTGCGGCCGGCGGTGGCGCGGGCGGCGGTCCTGTGCGCCGAGGTGTGGGGGAGATCACAACCCGGGCCGATGTCCAGAAGGCGATCGACAAGATCATCGACTATTACGCCAAAAACGAACCCTCGAGCCCGGTGCCGATCATCCTGAAGCGGGCCCGTCGCCTTGTCGATGCGGACTTCATGAAGATCATGGAGGACATCGCGCCCGACGGCCTCGAAAACGTGCGTGTCGTGGTCGGACGCAGCGACGAAGAAGAGGAAGAGGAAGAGTATTGACCGCGCGCGCTCGGCGCACGGAAAGTTCAGCCCACGCGGCTCGCCTAAGGCGGGTGCGCACCGCAAGACAGAGAGGACGAGATGGCAGACAGTTCGCAAAAGTTTATTGCGCGCAACCGCGCACCCCGCGTGCAAATCGAGTACGATGTTGAGCTCTACGGGGCCGAGAAGAAGGTGCAACTGCCCTTTGTGATGGGCGTGATGTCCGATCTGGCGGGCAAGTCCGAAGTGCCGCAGCCCGGCATCGCCGACCGCAAGTTCCTTGAGATCGACGTCGACAACTTCGACGAGCGGATGAAATCCATGAAGCCGCGCGTCGCCTTCACTGTGCCCAACACGCTGACGGGTGAAGGCAATGTGGCGGTCGACCTGACCTTCGAGAAGATGGAGGATTTCTCGCCCGAGGCGATCGCGCGGAAGATCGAGCCGCTGCGCAAGCTCCTCGAGGCGCGCGAAGAGCTCTCGAACCTGGTCACCTACATGGACGGCAAGTCCGGTGCGGAAGACCTGATCGGCAAAGTGATGAAAGACGAAGACCTGATGAAGTCGCTCTCCGAAGCGGCCAACAAGGAGGAGTGATCGATGGCTGACGCGCAGGCAGACGGTGGCGCCGTAGAGGAGAAGATCGAGTTCTCCGATTTCGGCAACCTCCTCAACAAGGAATTCAAACCGCAATCGGACAACGCCAAGACGGCGGTGGAGAATGCGGTCAACACGCTGGCGCAGCACGCGCTCGAGCACACATCGCTGATCTCGAACGATGTGGTCGCCTCGATCAACGGCATCATTGCGCAGATCGACAAGAAGCTCTCGGAGCAGATCAACGAGATCTTGCACCATGAGGACTACCAGGCGCTCGAAAGCTCCTGGCGCGGGTTGCACTATCTCGTGAACAACACCGAGACCGATGAGCAGCTCAAGATCCGGGTCCTCAACATCTCCAAGAAGGATCTCGGCAAGACGCTGAAGAAGTTCAAAGGCACCGCATGGGATCAGTCCCCGATCTTCAAGAAGCTCTACGAGGAGGAGTTCGGCCAGTTCGGCGGTGAGCCCTATGGCTGTCTTGTCGGCGACTACCATTTCGACCACACGCCACCCGATGTCGAGCTTTTGGGCGAGATGTCGAAGGTCGCCGCTGCGGCGCACGCGCCGTTCATCACCGGCACCAAGCCCTCGCTCTTCCAGATGGAGAGCTGGGGGGAACTGGCGAACCCGCGCGACCTCACCAAGATCTTCCAGACGCCGGAATACGCGTCCTGGCGGAGCCTGCGGGAGAGCGAGGATTCGAAGTATCTCGGCATGGCGATGCCGCGCTTCCTCGGCCGGCTGCCCTACGGCGCGAAGACCGATCCGGTCGACGCATTCGCCTTCGAGGAGGAGACCGGCGGCGGCGATCACGACAAGTACTGCTGGGTCAACGCCGCCTATGCGATGGCTGTGAACATCAACAAGTCGTTCAAGATGTACGGCTGGTGCTCGCGGATCCGGGGCGTCGAATCCGGCGGTGCGGTCGAGGGTCTGCCGGCCCACACCTTCCCGACCGACGATGGCGGCGTCGACATGAAGTGTCCTACCGAGATTGCGATCGCCGACCGGCGTGAAGCAGAGCTCGCCAAGGCCGGGATGATGCCGCTGATCCACCGGAAGAACTCGGACCTTGCGGCCTTTATCGGCGCGCAATCGCTCCACGCACCGGCCGAGTACGACGATCCGGACGCCACCGCGAACGCCAACCTCGCGGCGCGGCTGCCCTACCTCTTCGCGACCTGCCGCTTCGCCCACTACCTGAAGTGCATGGTCCGCGACAAGATCGGCTCCTTCAAGGAGCGCAACGACATGCAGGACTGGCTGCAGTCCTGGATCAACCAGTATGTCGATTTCAGCGCCGAATCCTCCTCCGAGGATGAAAAGGCGCGTCGTCCTCTCGCCGCGGCGGAAGTCGTGGTCGAGGAGGTCGAGGGGAACCCGGGCTATTACAGCTCCAAGTTCTTCCTCCGGCCCCACTACCAGCTGGAGGGCCTTTCGGTCTCGCTCCGCCTGGTGTCGAAGCTGCCCTCCGAGAAAGGCGGCTGAACCCCGCGCGGGTGCCCCGGGTCGCGGGGCGCCCGACCCACCCAATCAGCGCGGGGAACGCCGCGCGGTCATAAAGGAGAAAGACGATGGCTGTTGATGCATATATCTGGCTCAAAGGCGGAACGAACGGCGTTAAGGTCGAAGGCGAAACCAACGATGACGCAATGTCCAAGAACAAGGCGATCGAGGTTCTGTCCTATTCGCTCTCGGCATCGAACCCGATCAATGTCGGCTCTGCCACGGGCGGCTTGACCGCAGGTAAAGCGGACTTCTCGGGCCTCACGATCATGCACCAGGTCGATACCGCGTCGGCCGAGCTCTGTAAAGCGCTGGCGCAGGGCGAGCACTTCACCGACATGACGATGCTTGTTCGTCGCTCGGGCGGCAAGAACCCGAACACTTACGTACAGTTCGAGTTTAAGAAAGTGTTTGTGGCCAACGTCAACTTCTCCGGTTCGAATGGCGAAGAAACGCTGGTCCAGTCGACGACGTTTGAGTGGGGCGCTGTGAAGTACCACTACTTCGCACTCGGCTCGGACGGCAAGCAGGTCTCCTCGCCGAAGGAGTTCGTCTGGAGCCGCGTCAACAACAAAGCGGCCCACACCGCCGACAAGAAGTAAAACAAACCCCGGTCCCGGGGGGAGAGTGTCACCGGGCGTCGCGGGAGACCGCGGCGCC